>JBGOVI010000041.1:0-7445 GCA_041478035.1 Patescibacteria group bacterium | reverse complement strand
ATATTGCTATTTTGGGCAATTCTTAATACTTTATTTATGTATTATTTTGTATTTACTGTAAGCTTTAAGGATTTGCTGCTGTTTCTAAAAGAAAATAATCATAAGCCGGTACCAGATTCTGGAGCTCCCCGATGATCAGGTTCAAAAATTTGGTATAATACGGACATGAATTTTGTTAAAAGATATAAAATTATAATTACCGTCTTATTTTTATTACTTATTTTAGTTGCAACTCCAATCCTAATTTCCATAATTAATAAGCCCAAACAAACACGTTCCTCTTCTCAGGGATCAACCTCTATTAAATCAGTCAGTACATCCAGTACCTCCTTGACGACGCAATCAACCAGCTCAGATCTTCCACAACGATCCGTATATTTAGGTATGTGGACACTGGGTTTTTGGAATGAGGAAACTTTTCATCTTCAACCTGAAAAGTTAACGCAACTTGAAAATACAATTGGAAAGAAAGTGGCGATTGCTCATTATTACCGGGGTTGGGAAAACCTAGGAAATGCAAGAATAATTGCCGAGTTAAATACTATCGATAGTTATGGATGGAGACCAATGCTTAGTGCAAATCCTTACTTTTTTAGCAAATGTCCGGCTAACGGGCTGTCTTTATATAGGGCAATTGCGCAGGGTAATTGTGATGATTTTCTTCATGAAGCAAGCAAAAATCTGAAAACATATAGTAAGCCTTTATTTTTCCGTTTTGCATGGGAGATGAATATAGATGGTATAGGCTGGGGTGTCTTAAAAACTGGAAGTATTCCTCAGGACTTTATCAATGCCTGGCGAAGATTTCATGATATCGCTGTATCTGAAGGCGCAACAAATATCATATGGGTATTTTCTCCAAACGTGGAAACTCCGGGAAGCATCTCCTATAATCAGCTTTACCCGGGGGATGCGTACGTTGATTGGGTTGGATTGGATGGGTATAATTGGGGCACAAGCAAGCCCGGTCGTTCATGGCAAAGTTTTAGTGAAATCTTTTCTGTTTCTTACAATGACATTGTTGCTCTCTCAACTAACAAATCGGTCATGATAGCCGAGGTAAATACAACTAATGCGGGTGGAGATAAGGCTGCATGGTACCAAGATATGCTTAATAAGCAAATACCCCTTCGTTTCCCTCAAATAAAAGCTGTCGTGTTTTATAACGAAGATAGGACCAAGCAAGAAAATGTAAACTGGCTCATTACTGTTTCTCAGTCGTCGATCAATGCATTCTCAGAGAATATTAAAAACCCCATATATGTTTCATCGTTTTAATTTATGTTAAAACACCGCTTGTTCAATATATTTTTTTTCATAACGGCTGGCATTGTTGCATTTTTTATATATAACTTATTGTATTCTGAACAAAAAATATCCTACGTCCCATTTCAACCTCAAATTCAAATTAAAAAAATCCAACCTCCGAGGACAGGAGCATATCTTGGTATCTCCCAATATGACCGAGACTATAAAAATATCCTGTCTCTGCAAAAGGATACGGGTAAACATTTTGCTATCATAGGAATCTATCAGTCATGGGGAGATGCAAAAAACAACTTTGACTTTAACTGGGCCAATATGATTAAAAACCAAAACAGTATTCCTTTGATCACATGGGAGCCGTGGATTCCCGTCGCCGGATATGACAGATCTGAACAGAAGGTAGACCAGAAAAAATTTCGGTTAATTCATATCGCGAATGGAGACTTTGATAATTATATTAAAAAATTTGCAGATGATGTTAAATCATATAAATATCCAGTCATGATCCGGTTTGCCCATGAAATGAACGGGAATTGGTATTCCTGGGGAAGTAAATTTAATACTCCGGGAGAATATATTGCGGCGTGGAGGCATGTGCATGATATTTTTTTGAGTGAAGGAGCAACCAACGTTACTTGGCTTTGGTCTCCTAACGCGATTTACGTAGACAGTCAAGTTCCTTACGCCGGCCAAATAAAAATGTTCTATCCCGGAGATAAGTACGTTGATTGGGTGGGTTTTAGCGCATTTAACTGGGCAGGAATATACAAACAAAATGTTTGGCAAACTCCCAGTGATTTATACACGACAACCATTTCTGATCTGGCCACGTTGAACAAGCCTATCATAATTGCGGAAACCGCTAGTGCGGGCTCGTCTTTTGCTACAATGAAAGCGGAGTGGATCAAAGAACTGGCTGTCTATATCAAAAAAAATCCCGAAATAAAGGGTGCTATATGGTTCAACGCGAAGGACAACGGGATTGATTGGAGATTGGAAAGTACTCCCGCCTCACGTGACGCTTTTAAAAATGCCTTTGACGATTACTTCCTAAATTTCCAAACCGGAAACTCCGGCAATCATTAAGGTGAACACGCGAGCGTCGTCAATCTCGGCGTTCGAAAGAACAACTGCACGAGTCACATGCTAGAGTTTTTTGACTAGTTTGTCTATTATCACTTTTGCCGCGTCCTTTCCTCCAAATCCAAATGCAAGGCCCGCGGCAAGCGCCGCCGCTGCAACTATTCCGCTAAACAGGATTCTTATTAAATCGCTTGCTATTCCAAGCTGATTAAGAGCTATTAAAACGGCAAAAACTACTACTGTATACTGTCCCACGACCGCAACTGTTCTTGACGATTCACGAGACACTCCGTGAACAGACGCCAGTAACAAATCATGAACCAATCTACCCGCAACAAATCCTACTAAAAGTAGAAGAACAGATACTAAAATGTTGGGAAGGTACGCTAGGAAGCTGTTAAGAATCACAGCAAATTGGCCAAGTCCCCAAATGTCTGCGGTCGGGACTAGAAAGACGACTATAACAAACCAGCGTGCCAACTCTGCTAGGAAATTCGTCCAGGAAACCCCTTCTGTACCGCGAGTTGCCGGCACGCCATATTGCGCAAGCAATGAATCAAGACGTACAACTTTAAACAGCTGTACCAAAATCTGCCTGACAATTGATGCTATGATGAGTCCGATAAGCAAAACAATGAGGCCGGTTATAAAACGAGGAACAAATAGGGCGATAGCGGCAAGAGTATTATTAAGAGTAACTGTAAACACCTGGTTTACATTCTGAAATTCCATTTCTATTCACCTCCGTTAGAAACTCTTAATGAGAGCTTCTCGAATTTAGAGTTTCTAACGTCCCTCCCAAAACGCCCCGTGAGCCGTGTTCGAATAGAACTGAAAAGGCGAACGGTAAGTTGGGTGGGACTTACCTTTTCAAAACTCCGTTTTCACCCTATCACAAAAAATCCCGATTTGTCAACCCCGATTCGCCAGCTGGCGGAAATCGTGGCCACTGAACATCTCATCCCTTGACAATATATAGTTTACGTGTTAAACTATTTAGCAGTTAAACCTATAACTATGAGTAATCTGCCTGACTTTGAGCAGCTTTTCAATACCATGCTTCAGCTTGGAAAACTTATGTCGCAGCATACACAACAAACGCATGAGGAAAGAACAGCAACGATACTACAGTTTTCGGCTCTCAATTTTATAAAAGAACAGCCTAGTGCAACGATTAGTGACCTTTCAGTACCCTTACAACTCTCAAAATCATCCGCTACTCAACTTGTCGAAAGGCTCGTAAAATTAGGCTTAGTCGGCAGAATTAATGACACTGAAGATAGACGTATTATTCGACTTTCTATAACAGAAAATGGCGAGAAAGAATTCGCTGCACTAAAAAAGAAAATGATGGATAAAATGCAAAGGATCTTCTCCAAAATTCCGGCAAAAGACCTTCGTGAGCTTATAAGAATCCACACCAATCTAATTGAAACATTAAAAAAAGAACAATTGAGAAATCAATTACAGTAGGACATTAACTTAATACAATGAACATAATACGTTTTTTATTTCAAACACTTATCTCTCTTAAAAACCGGTTTTTACAAGCTTCTTGGAAAAAGAAACTGGTCATTATTGCAATAGCGCTTATTGCATTGTTTTTTCTTACCTCTCCTTTGCGGGTAAAAACCCCCCAATACGAAACTGCGACCGTCACGCGCGAGACAGTATCAGACATAGTTTCAGAGAGCGGAAATGTACAGTCTGCAGCCCAATTTGATGTGTATTCTCCAACAACAGGATATGTAGAAGAAGTGTACGTAGAAAACGGGGAGACAGTTGAGGAAAATCAACAACTTTTTAAAGTTAAATCGGCCGCAACTGAGAAAGAAAAAGCGGATGCGAGTTCAAATTTATTTCAAGCTCAAATTGCGCTCCAATCCGCACAAGCAAACATGAATTCTCTACAAGCTGCGCTATTTAAAGCAAATCAGGCATTTGTTACGGATCGCGGTGTGAAAAACCCAAGCGATGATCAGAAAGCTGACCCTGTTTATATTGAAGAAAATGCGACTTGGCTAGCTGCGGAAGCCCAATATAAAAACCAACAAACTGTGATAAATCAGGCTCAGTCGGCGTTAAGTAGTGCTTCCCTAGCTTATAATGCAACCCAAAACGCAACTGTAAAATCACCCGCTGCAGGTACTGTGGCAAACCTTACTGCCCAAGTCGGAGAGAAAGTAAATGCAAAAGATCCGACATCAGCAAACAATAAGCCGGAACTTATCGTAGGCAACTTTACACACAATCTAATCAGCATTAATTTAAATGAAGTAGATGTTGATAAAATACAGCCCGAACAAACAGTAAATTTAGTATTTGATGCTAAACGTGGCAAGACATACAAAGGACACGTAGTAAGTGTTGCATTGGTGGGAGAAAATAACGCCGGTGTAATTACATACAACACGCGTATTGCAATAGATGATGAAGACAATAATATTAAACCGGGAATGACGGTAACCGCTTCAATTAGTACTCAAAAACATGAAAACGTTCTAACTGTCCCGAATAATGCAATCAAACCCTACAAGAATGCAAAAGCAGTACTTGTGCCAGGGGCTGGAGGCGACAAGGTGAATGGAAAAATTTTACCATTCCACTATATACCCGTCAGAACAGGGATCAAAGGAGTCTCCAGAACTGAAGTGATAAGTGGAGTAACAGATGGTGAAAAGGTAGTAACAAATACAGGAAACCTTTTAAAAACTGGACAATAAAAACCTATGTGTTATGAACAAAAAAAAACCAATTATACAACTTTCAGACATCACAAAGGCCTACGGTAGCGGAGAACACGAATACCTAGCGCTAAAAGGAATCACGTTTGCGATAAATGAAGGCGAGTTTGTGGCAATCATGGGCCCGTCCGGATCGGGAAAATCTACTACCATGCATATCATCGGCGCACTCGATACACCCACGAGTGGGAGATACATTTTAAACGGACAAAATATAAGCACTTATTCAGAAGACCAGCTGGCAGACATTAGAAATAAAGAGATCGGTTTTATCTTTCAGTCATTTAATTTATTACCCAGAACCAGCGTTTTAGAGAACGTGAAGCGGCCTATGATGTACGGGAATATTCCTGCCGGCAAACGTGACGAGCGCGCCATGGAATGCTTGCGATTGGTACATTTGGAGGAAAAAGCACATAACTTATCAAACCAAATCTCAGGGGGCCAAATCCAAAGGGTTGCAATTGCTCGTGCGCTCGTTATGAATCCCGCAATCTTGTTAGCAGATGAACCTACGGGGAATTTAGACAGTAAGACAAGCCACGAAATTATGATGTTTTTCCGAGATTTAAATCGCGAAGGACACACAATTGCGATAATCACTCACGAGAAGGATGTAGCTGAATTTGCAAAGCGTATTATCATGCTCAAAGACGGAACTATAGTCTCAGATAAACCGAACACGCATACATTATGAAATACGGTGAACTTCTTTCATCAGCTGTACGTGCCTTGCGTGGAAATTTACTAAGATCCGCGCTTACCATGCTCGGAATTATCATAGGAATTGCCTCAGTTATTATGATTGTGTCCTTAGGGGAAGGAGCAAGCCAGGCCATTACGTCGCAGGTTTCTTCTTTAGGGACTAATTTGGTTTTTGTTATTCCCGGAACTCAACAGCCTGGCAGGATTTCAGCGCCAAATACACTTAAATATTCTGATGTACAAGCAATGGGAGTAAAAAATGCGCTTCCTTCTATATCTGAAGTTTCAGCTCAGGTTTCTTTAAACGCAGAGATAGTTGCAAACGGACAGAATAAAAATGTATCGGTGTTAGGTATAAGTTCAACATACGCGGATATAAATTCACTCGAGATTTTTCAGGGAGATTTTATTGCGCCGGAGGATGAGAATACGTATTCAAGAGTTGCTGTTTTAGGCCCTACAGTCGTATCTGATTTATTCGGCGCTGACGCTAACCCCATAGGCCAAACGGTCACTATTAAAGGTCGCTCGTTTAGAATAATTGGATTTACACAAACAAAGGGAAGCTCAAGCTTTTCAAATCCTGATGACAGTGTCTATATTCCAGTCACCACAGCAATGAAAGTGCTGCTTGGCCAAGATTACGTTTCTGCGGTTTTAGTAAACGCAAAAGACGCGAATAGTGTTGAGGCCGCAAAGGATGACATTACAACATTTTTGCTAGATAGACACAAAATTACCGACCCGGCACTTGCTGACTTTACTATAAGAAGCTCAAAAGACGCCATTTCTATATTAGGAAGTATAACCGGAATTTTAACGGCCGGTCTTGCTGGAATTGCAGCGATTTCACTCGTTGTCGGTGGAATTGGAATTATGAATATAATGCTCGTAACAGTTACAGAAAGAACCCGCGAGATTGGTCTTCTTAAGGCAATTGGTGCCAAAAGAAAGGACATATTAACCCAATTTTTAATTGAGGCAATTGTTTTAACAGTGCTCGGTGGGATAATTGGGATTATTTTAGGAACATCATTCACGTTTCTCATTACAAGATTTGCTCCAATTCCATTTATTCTCAGCCCTGTATCAATCATCATAGCTGTGGGAGTATCATCTGTAGTAGGAGTGGTTTTCGGAATATATCCTGCCCTTCGTGCGGCCAGGCTTTCGCCAATTGACGCATTAAGGTTTGAATAAAACCTTAAAGACTCCAGTATATGCTTAACTTTGAGGGCTTATTTGATCACTTTGTTGATTTTTTAGCAAGGTTGTGGACCACGGCAGAGCGAACTAGGTCCGCAAGCTCGCGCTCCTTGATCTTGTCGTCTTTGAAATAGTCGATGGTCCGCCACTTCTTGCCCTTAAGCCCGTTGTTGTAGAGCTTGTCCGGGTCCGCGATACTCGCGCCTTCGTAAAACGTCAGTTTCACCTTATCTTTAAAAGCATTGGCAATACAGACTATTCCGACGTGGGACCAGACCGGAGTGCCCATCCATTTCCATTCCTCGATTATCTCGGGGTCAGCATCATGAATGATTTTGCGAAGATTGGCAAGCATTTTGCCGCGCCAGTCGTTAAGTCCTGCAATTAGTTGATCAATTTGCTCGCTCGGTTTCATGATATGTTTTTTACCTTATAATTTGT
>JBGOVI010000028.1:0-8698 GCA_041478035.1 Patescibacteria group bacterium | reverse complement strand
TCCCAAAGTAACAGAAAGTTCCATTGACGATAACGGTCATGGAACACATGTTGCCGGGACAATTGGTGCGATTACAAATAACGGCTTGGGTATTGCCGGGATAAACTGGAATGTCACTCTAATGGCTGTAAAAGCAATGGGTAGGGATGGTAATGGTAATTTAAAAGATCCTGCGGATGCAATTAGATACGCAGTAGATAACGGTGCAAACATAATAAATTTGAGCCTAGACGTGAATAATGTAAGATGTACGGACAACATGGCTAACCCTATTCGAACAGCAATAAATTACGCAAACTTACACCACGTCATAGTTGTAGCAGCTGCGGGAAATGCTGATCCAACGACCAATTCGCAGGCCATAGACGCATCTAATTCAACTCCTGCTTCTTGCAATGGTGTGATTACTGTTGGTGCAACAGACCGGAATGATAAAAGAGCTTTATTTTCAAATTTTGGTTCAAGAGTCGATATCGCAGCGCCTGGCGTGGGGATTATATCGACTTGGATCGGGAGTCGTTACAAGCCTGATTCTGGAACGAGTATGGCGGCGCCTCATGTTGCAGGAGTTGCGGCGCTTCTTTTGTCTGTCAATCCGGGCTTGACACCACAGCAAGTCCGCGATTGTCTTGTAAATTATGCGGATCCTATAGCTCAGGACACACAAAAACCAATAGGTCCGCGGCTCAACGCTTTCAAAACTTTGAATGCGTGTTCGGGCCGTGTTCCAATCGCTTCCGGCGCGACCGCCGCACCTACGGCTGTTCCAACACAAGCTTTTCCAACAGCTCAAAGTCAGCCAACATCGGCTGTGAGTGGACCGACGGGCGTGAATAAAAAACCGCCAACGCCGACGCCTGTCACAAAATATACGTGCAGAGAACAAACAGGGTCAAATACTCCGTCCGATGCAATACAAATCGGATCCCTTGTTTGTACGCCCAATCCTTAAGCTAGCAAATTAAGGCTGAATTTGCTAAAATAGTGTCTTATATGGCTGAAAAAGATTACTATCAACTTCTGGGTGTTTCAAAAAGTGCATCGGCTGAAGAAATTAAGCGTGCCTATCGAAAAATGGCATTGCAATATCATCCTGACCGTAATAAAACACGCGAGGCCGAGGAGAAGTTTAAAGAGATAAACCAGGCATACGAGGTTTTATCAGATTCCGGTAAACGTCAGCAATATGATCAATTCGGTGCGGCAGCATTCGAAGGTGGAGCAGGCGGTCCGGGTGGGCCATTCGGAGGAGGTTTCGGAGGCAACCCATTCGGCGGTGCCCAGGGCAGGCAAGGCCCGTTCACCTATACATACACTACGGGCGGGGACGGAGACTTCGGCGGTTTTTCAGATCCCTTTGAGATTTTTGAGCAGTTTTTTGGAGGCGGGTCGCCTTTTGGCCGCCAGAAACCTACCTATTCCATAACTATTGAC
This sequence comes from Patescibacteria group bacterium, assembly GCA_041478035.1. Taxonomy (GTDB): domain Bacteria; phylum Patescibacteriota; class Microgenomatia; order Levybacterales; family GWA1-39-11; genus GWA1-39-11. The sequence goes on along the minus strand of JBGOVI010000028.1, from coordinate 7,264 downwards.
TTCATGGAGGCGATAAAAGGCGTTGAGAAGCAGGTCAATATCAACGGAAGTTCAAAGAAAATAAAAATTCCCTCAGGTGTCGGGAGCAATTCAAGGATAAGATTTGATGACTTTGATATCATAGTCGGAGTTCGACCTCACAATAAGTTCGTCCGCGAAGGGCAGGATATAATTACCGAGGAAGATATCTCAATGGTCCAGGCGGCGCTTGGGGATGTGATTGATGTCGCGACAGTTGACGGTTCGGTTAAATTAAAAATCCCTGAAGGTACGCAGCCCGGTGCGCTCATTAGAATCAAGGGGCATGGTGTTCCAAGCGTTCAGGGCAGAGGAAAAGGAGACCATTACGTCAGAATTAAGGTCACAATTCCTAAAAAATTAAAAGGAAAGCAAAGAGAACTTTTGGAAGAATTCGAAGAAGAAAGCGGCCGTGGCTGGTTCTAGCGGGTTACTGTGATGATTTCTCCGAGTTCCTGTCCTGGAGCAGCAACTGTGACCCTATTATCGCTCGCGCTTTGTACAACTGTGTAGTTTGTGGTGTAGCTTGAGGCACAGTCGGTAATAGCGGCTCCTCCGTTTGTCAATGGATCAACGGGTAAAGCGGCCAAGTATTTTGTTACAAGAGCTGCGCAAAGATCCGCTCCTCCTGTTTTCTCTATAGATAGGACACTCGTAGTAATTCCGGTTGGCAACGCTCCCTTGTTGTCTGCTGCGTATTGGTCGATTGCATTAAGTATAGCGTTTACATCGCTTCTTCTTTTTGTGTTATTTGCCTGTGAGAATTGTTTTGCGGGATTAATTGCAATAAGAGTTATTGCAAGAAGAACGGCCAAGATTCCAATTACGACGAGAAGCTCAATAAGAGTAAATCCTCTCTTTGCTCCGCTTCTGGGGGCAATCCTCTTAATGAATGAAAGGGCAGTTTTCATGTTCATATTAATGATAGACATAAACATAAGTGCTTGTCAAGGGGGTATTTTAAAACTATCTTCTGATGAGTAAAATTACTAGGACGACAATCAGGGAAATGAAAACGCCCGCCATTACATAAATCCTGGTTTTCGGTGGAGCTTTTTTAGGTGTTACAGCATCGCTTTTAATTTGCGGATTAGTTACTGTTTTTTCCCCACCCGATAACTCAAAAGCGTAGTCTTTAAAGGAATCGAGTTTTTTTAAAATCTCCTGAGAGTTATGTGGATCAAGGCCAGGTATATTCCAGAGATCCGGCCCCAAGGCTTCATAAGGTACAATCATTTCAATTGAAAATCCAAATTTCTCAAAGCTTGTTTTGATTGCCTCGCATAAATTATTATTTACGACAATTATCCTCTCTCCACCATTGATCCTTATAGCTTTTGAGTTAATATCCTCAAATGGGATTGTGTCCCAAAATTTTTGGGCATCTTCTTCTTTCTGTGCAATAAGAACACTATCCGCAATATCCTTCTCAAACACAACGCTTGCTGCCAGAATTATTGTAATATCGCTGGGCTGAATATGGCTTTGCTCGATGAACGCTTTTATCTGGTTTTCAAGCATTTCCATGTTTACGACTTCAAGGGAAGAGACCACCTGCTCGCTAAGTTGGAAACTAATAGGGCTTGCGAACCCCTCGGCCGCGAAATCAAACCTATTTCTATCAAGATATAAAATTGCCGCTGGTTTTTTCTTATCCATTCTATTGCTCCTTCCAGGACGTAACAGTGAGTACATTATTATTATACGACGTTGTGACCTGTACCGTTCTTGCAAAATTTCCGCTGCTGCCGCGTGATGTAATAGTATAATTATTCGAGCTTTCTGTTACGGTAATTACTGCCGTATCTTGCCCTATTTGAAGAGTCTCTCCTGTATAGTTTGGATTTCTTAGGAGTCTCACAATTGCATTTTCAGCTCCGGCTTCTGCAGCGTCATACGAAACGTCTCCCAGGTAGAGAGCGGTTGTGGTTTTACTGTTAATAATGATGACAGCCACAGCCCCTGAAATTATTATAATGGAGGCTACCATAAAAATGACCAGAGAAATAAGGGCTTGGCCTTTTTGGGAATATGGTTTTTTCATCTCAATCCTGCGCTCGTCTCTAGGTTTTGAACTTCAGGTCCCTGTTCGCGGACAGTTACGCTTGTCACAGTGAACGAAATTTTAATTGACGGCCGCCCGCCTATACTACCAAGCCGTCTGAACGTGAGATTGGATATCTTTGAACCATAACTATTAAGAAAGTCTAACCCCGAGTTATTACTTATTGTTAGATTTGAGCCTGCAATAGCATATGTATTCTCAATACCGCCTATCGTAATCTGCAGGGAACTCGTCTGCTGTCCAAGGGCGGAGGGTGTTTCAACGCTTTGGGCCCGATTGATATCATAGACAAGACGGGCCAAAATATATCTTCCATCCTGTTGTACGTAGGAATTTGCTTCAGATTCAGACCGTACATCAAGAACTGAAGTCAAGATTTGGGTCAAGATTAAGAGTAAGAATGAAAGGAGAGCCATATACATAACAATTTCGACAAATGTAAAACCTTTATTAGTTGACAACTGACAACTAACAAATGACAATCTATTTTTTTTCATGGGGAATAATTGACAGAAACATCGTACAATACTGGCGCGGCGGTTATGTCATTTGTCGAAAAGGACGCTTTATATTTGAGACACTGTCCGGGATTGCTATATCCTTGGGCGTTTGTGGCAAAGGGGATCGGACCGGACGACGTGAAATAGGTGGTTGGATTTGCATCGGGTCCCACAAAATAATACGTTGCGCCGTTACAACTTCCGCTTACTGCGGCTGCGACTGCTACCTGAAACTGTATTGTCGTTTGATCGGGTTGTGAAAAATTTGTAATTAACCTGTTATAAGCAACAGTCGCTCCTGCATCAAATGCGTTAGATGTAAAAGTACCCGAAGTGCTGAACTGTCCTCCTGCTCCTCCAAGGATCATCTTGAGTTCCGCATTTGCATCTCCGGTTACAATATACGAGTATGCGTAGTTGTCACTTTGCAGAACGCTTGCTATGGCATACGCGCCGTTTGTAATCGCAAGGCTTGCACATAATGTTGGTGCGGATTCGTTTGCAATATTCACAACCTGATACTGTTTTGTTCCACCGGTGCCGACAATTATTGCCCTGTTTCCTGTCGCAACAGAGACGCCTTTCGGGCTCATCACGTTTGTGTTAAAACCGGATCCAATTAATGGACGCGACCCAGATTTTGTTGAAGTGTCAATAATAAAGAAGTCGGGTTGGGAGGAGGCAGCATAATCTGTAACGAGGTATGCGCGGGTTCCCGTAGAATTCATGGAGAGATCAACGCCTGCCTGACTATTACCCGTTGCGGCAGAGGCCACGATTGAAGGACTAGCAGCGTTTGTGACGTCAATTATCTGCAATTGAGTGGACGTTGAATTGACAGCAACGTATGCATAATTTCCAACTACAACGACTTTTTTTCCTGTTCCGGCAAGTGTCCAGTTCGTCGACGTATTCAATTGAGGACGGCTTCCCGTGTGACTCGCCATATCAAACGTATAAAAATGATTTCCATCCGTCATGTAACCGACATTTCCGACAACATATACACTGTCGCCCTGTCCATTTCCGGGGGCATTAAAATACCCAACCTCCTTAAACTTGGTATTTGCGGGAGGATCACTGTACTGAGTAAGGTCTAGTATTTGTATTTCTTCCGAGTTACTGGTCGTGGCAATGTATCCGTAATTTGTTTCGGTGAAAACTCCATTTGCTTTTGAATTATTAAATTGCCCAGAAATGGTTGCGATAGGAGGACCATTTCCGGCGACTTTTATATCGACAAATGTGGGCCCTGAGGCATTTCCCCCTGTCCCTGTCACAATATTGCCTTGAAACGCCGATATTGCTGTTGGGACTCCCTGACGGGATAGGTCAACAGTAGTGATTGAAAGAGTAGGATTACACCAATCACCGCCGCCCCCCCCTGCTCCAAGCGTCACTTCCCCTCCGCTGTGATTTGTGATAACGGTATTTGAAGGATTACCAGCGGTAAAGTCCGCGACAGTCGTCTGAGTGAGCGCGCTGTTATTTAAATATCTTGTTAAATAAGTAGTTGAATTAACGTTTGCTGCAAATGGAGTTCCCCAAGAAACAGTAACAACTGCCTTTTTTGTTGATGGGTCAATTGTCCCTCCAATTGTGACAATATTTCCATTTGCATCCCGCAAAACATCGGAAATTACTATTTGCCTTGTATATCCATTGACTTGTTCAGAACCGTTCGCCAGTGACCAGGTGTTTCCCGCTATTTGTGGATGATACGTCCCGTCTGTTAAAACAGCCGACCATGTTGCCTCACGAACTGTACGAATGGCTTCTTGGCCCTCTTTTAAAAGTGCCGTTGCCGCAAGTCTTTGTGTTTGCTGCGCTTTTCCTTGCCGTGAGGCAACGAGGCCCGTTATAAGTCCAGGAAGAAGTAAGGCAGCCAAGGCGAGTGTTACCAAAAGTTCTATCAAGGCCTGCCCATTTTGTCTACGCCAAAAGTTGAAAGTTAAAAGTTGAAAGTTAAAAGTTTTGAACATTTTAGTTTTCGGATATTGCAATCCCATATTTATTTACGGTTATTGTTTTTTGTTCGTTGTTCAAAGTGTTTTTAATTGTCAGGCTGTTTTGTCCGGCGGAGAATCCGATAATCTCTCCGCTTTGGGTCGCAAACAGAATTGTCTGAGAAGGAAAAGAAGACGAAGTAATAGCAACTCCATCATCAAGATTAACCTTAGAATTTGACGTGTCGGAAGGACTATAAATTAACCCCCGAAATAAGGTATAGCTATTCGTTTGAAAATAAATTCCGTGATTGATGTTTGAGCCTGTTCCTTGTGTATCGCCGGCCATTGCCTTAATTTGCTGTGCGCGAAGGTCAGTCACGAGTGTAGTAATATCTGTTTCAAGAGAAACTCGGTTTCTTGTTGGTACGAAATTCGTGCTGGCTAAGCCAATTAAAACCATTAATATCGCTATTACGATAATTATTTCTATTAAAGACATGCCGCGAACGTTTCGTAAATGAAGCCTCATATATTTAATGGCTCCCAACTTGTCCTATTAAGCCATAAATTGGTGCGATAATTGCCAACATCATTCCTCCTACTAATACCCCGACGACTACAAGCATGACAGGTTCAAGAAGTGCGGTTACTGTTCGGAGCGTGCTTGATACCTGATAATCAAGATATTCGGATGCATCCTGCATTGATTTGTCCAGCGACCCGCTTTTTTCTCCTGCCTCGGTGATCTTTATTATGATACTTGGGAATACTCCTTTTGCTTCTTTTAAGCCTTCTGATAGTTTTTTCCCGGATATTACCATTTCTTTAGAACGGGAAATCGCATGTGAAATTTCTTTTTTAACAACTACTTCTTCTGTAAGCTCGAGTGCGGCTGAAATGGGGATACCCGCATTCAATAGAAGATATAAGCTCCTTGAAAAGCGTGTAAGATCTATTTCTTTTGCAAGTTCGGAAATTACCGGAAAAGAAAGAAGCAAATTCAAGACGAAAGTTTTTTCGGTTCGGTAGACAAAGATAAATCCTGCAGCCGCAATTATTATCGCAGGCACCACAAATACAGTTTGTTGCACAACTAGATTAGATACAAAAATTAATATTTTTGTGGGTAGCGGAAGGGGCACGTTTAGACGCAAGAAAACAGTAGATATTTTTGGTATGACCACGACCAGTATCATAAGAAGTACTCCCATAAATACTATAAGAACGAAGACGGGATAAGTAAGTGCCCCTTTTATTTTGTCCCGAAAGTCTGCCTCTTTCTTGATAGTTTCCTTAAGGTCCTTGAGAGTGATGTCAAGCGTTCCGGCTTCTTCTGATGCCTTAATTAAATTTACAATAATTTTGTCAAAAACCTTTGGAAATTTTTCAAAAGAAGTTGATATATGGTATCCTTGGCTTAAGTCTGCACGTAGTACCTCGAGTATTTTTTTCTGGTTTCCTTTTGAATCCTCAAGAAGCGAATCAACCACTTCAAGAATGGAGATCCCGGCAGCCAGCATTGTTGCAAAATTGCTTATTAGCCCAAGTTTTTCCGAATTTGACAGCGTGATATTTTTTAAATTTGTCATAATTTTTCAACTTTTGTGACTCTTAGCGCCTCCTCAATTGTGGTTACTCCCTTTGTCACTTTGGCGAGTCCATCCTCAAGCATTGTTGTCATGCCTTCCTCGATTGCTTTACTTGTAATGATATCCGAATCACTTTTCTGTGTAATTAATTTACGGATTTCTTTGCTAACCTCAAGAACTTCGAATAAGCCAACCCTTCCGGTGTAGCCCGTAGAATGACAGGCTTTGCATCCCCTGCCTTTGTATACGGAAATCTCCTCTTTGTCTCCAAAATGTTTTTTAACCATATCTTCAGGCAGGTTTTTAACAATATCTGTTACGGAAATTGTGTAGGAAACTTTACACATCTCGCAAATTTTTCTCACCAAACGTTGGGCAATAATTACATTTACGGTTGAGGCAACCAAAAACGGTTCAATACTCATGTCGATTAGGCGCGGCAGGGCCGTCGCCGCGTCATTTGTATGAAGCGTTGATACAACCAAGTGGCCTGTGAGAGCTGCATTTACCGCAATCCCCGCTGTTTCACCGTCTCTTATTTCTCCCACGAACACTACATTCGGATCCTGTCTTAATATAGATCTGAGGCCGTTTGCAAACGTAAGGCTTGCCTTAACGTTTACCTGAATTTGGTTTACACCTTTAATCCGATATTCTATCGGATCCTCAATTGTTGTGATATTTTTCTCACGGGTATTAATAATTTTAAGGATGGCATAAATAGATGTTGTTTTTCCTGACCCGGTTGGCCCGGTTGATAAAACCATTCCAAAAGATTTATTGTATGCGGCAGTGACTTTTTTCAAATCTTCCTCATTCATTCCAAGATCAATTAAAGAAAACTGTCCGAAGCGGGAGGCGAGTAGTCTTAGTACTACTTTTTCTCCATCTGCGATGGGCAAAATAGAAACTCTGATGTCGAGTTCCTCTTCGTCAAGCTTCACCCTCATTTTTCCGTCCTGAGGAGAAAGATGTTCATCGGTCCTGAGGCGCGATAAAATTTTAATTCTTGAAATTACTCTTTCGTGATATGCTTTTGGTAAGAAAAGAACATCATGGAGTATTCCGTCTATCCTAAATCTTACCAGGGAATCTTTTTCCTGCGGTTCAATGTGAATATCGGATGATTTATCTTGATAAGCG
>JBGOVI010000008.1:0-19486 GCA_041478035.1 Patescibacteria group bacterium | reverse complement strand
TTTGACCAAAATAAACTCGGAAGCGCCATTGGCAGACGTATTTTTTCCGGATTATTCAGATTTTGAGAAAGTCGTTTTTAGTGAAAAACACAACGACGACGGCCTGGAATACGAATTTATCGATCTCGAACGGGGAGCTTAAGATTTTCTATTCGAAGCAACCACATTGAGCCAGTCAGACTCAAGGGGTTTAAACGGTTTTCTGAAAAGATAATCCCAGTTTCTTCCGTCGAATGAGCCTCCAAACGTTTCAATTTTTGTAAAACCCTCATTTTTCAAAATAGACTTAATTCTTGCCTCATCCGTATACGCCATGAGGCTGTTTCTGATCCCGGATGACTTCCATCGTTTCCCATCTGATGCGAGTATTACAAAAGATTTAAGGATAGTTTTGTTTTTGATAGGGTGGTCATAGAATTCAATAAAGCAGTATTCTCTGACCTGGTCATCAACACCCGGAACAAAATTAAACCCCAGCACTCTCTTATCTCTTTTTAATACTTTTTCGAAATTAGTGATTTGAAAGATCATGACTCCGTTTTCAGACAGACAGTTTGCGGCACTTTTTATGAGGTGTCTATAATTTTCAGGATTGTGTGAAATAGTATTGCCCATGAAGAGAATTGCGTCATACTTGATGTCCAGTTCATATATAAGATCTTCCGTATCCCTGTGCCAGAAATGTACATTCCCATAAACCTTACTTGAAAGACCAACTTTCCTACGATTCGCCTCAGATATCATGGATGTACTCCTGTCAACGCCAACAGCCGTAAATCCGTTTTTAGCAAATTCAATTGAATGCTCGCCAGTTCCACATCCAACATCTAAAACGGTTTTTACTTTATGTTCGCGAAAGACTTTAAGAAGGTCAGGAAGTTCATGTTTTAATCTATCCTCCCAATCAACTGTTGAGTAGTAAGTTTTTGACAGAAAATCGTTGTAGTCTTCATTTTCTGTAAATATTAGCTTTTCACCTATTAAGCTTCTAAAAACGTCTCCTTTAGAGACAATACCAAGAAGCCTTCCTTGTTCGTCTACTACCGGAAGTCTTCCGACATTTTTTACATTCATTAGAGACTGCGCACGGAGTAGGGGGGTATTTGCTTTTACAACCGTTGGGTTGCGGCTCATAATTTGTGAAACCGGCATTGACATAATGGTCGAGGCTTTTTCTTCCATCTCCTCAAAATTTGCTTCGTGGACTTGATCTTCGATGAGTTCTGAGACAGTCGGAAAAAATTTTGTCAAAATGTCGGTTTCAGCGACGAGACCGACGAGCTTCTTGCCTTCAAGAACAGGAATTCCATTAATATTTCTGCCAAAGATGAGGAGAGCGACTTTTTGAACTTTATCGCTTGGGCGAACGTAGTCAACCTGCTTGGACATTACATCTGCGACTTTCATGGAAGTTTATGCTTAATTCGCCCCTACTTTAGCATGTGTGTTGTTAAATATCAATAGGTATGTTAGAATACGCGTGAAACCCTTTAAATCTGGGGTAATTTTTTCTATCTAAATTATGGGAAATTTAGGAGCAGAACAAGACATTGCAAGCATAGGATCTTCCGAAATGTTGTCCTATGGAGAAATAGCGAATAGAACTAGAAATATTTTAACTGATTATGCGACTTTAAGTCATAAAAGAATAAGGCCTTTGATAAGAGGTGGATATGCAAAAGAAGTGATAGCATATGTTAGGAACAGACCAGGTGAAGCTCAACATCTTATTGATTCAGTCGGCGAGCCCTTATTATCTGATCAAATCAGAGTTTACAATTTACCATCACAGCTTATAGGAGAGAACAATACTATTGTACCCCTAGTCGGACCAGAAATTTTAGTTGATTTTGCAATCGACCCCTTAGATAACACGAGCCCTTATGTGAGAGGACATGACACGCTCATGTATAGTGTCGTTGGAGCATTTAACCACAAAACAAGAAATCATATTGGTGGAGTAGCAGTTGATATAGTAGGAAATAGGATTTATAGAGCGGTAAATGGAAAAGTTACATTAAAGGATACAGAAACAGATACATTTCAAGATGTTTCAATTTCCACAAGAACCGACCTCTCTGATGAGAACATATCCATTGCCTCGTTCATAAGTGAAAGGGAATACTCCTTACCGTTCTTTGATAACTTCCGACCAATGATAGAAGCGATGGCAAAAAAAGGCTACCTTTACCCAGGCGGAGGAGCTTTCATATATGCTCTTATGGCGGCAGGATCAATAGATGCGTATGTTATGTTGAATGAACCAAGAAGCGAAATAGATCCAGGGCTTCCACTGCTCTTAACTGCAGGTGGTAAAGCTGTAAGTGTTGATCCAGAAACAGGCAAAAAGACGCCTTACCGATTTGATCCTAATTTGACTGCATCTGGAAGCATACCTTTTTTCTTAGCATATGCACAAGAACCGATCGCAGATAGAATAATTGAGCTTTATCTTGAAGGGAAAGGAAGGATGCAAGAGCAAAAAGCGGCATTAAAACTGTATAGAGAGTTGATGATGCGACCTGGAGAAGAATATCATCTTACGGAATATCTAAGGACCGTGCGGAAACAGGAGGGTTGGCCGCCTATCATACCGGACTAAGGTACAAGAAATTTGGAGGTGAAGGATTTTACTTCTGCGGCAATTTGCAATAAATCTTTGTTTTTTGCAAGTTCGCGTTTCAGGTTTGAGAAATATTTCGAACGCTCCTCGCGGTTCACGGGCAATTGTTTATCCGAAACCCACTCGATAACTCTCGTTATCCATTCTCCTACTTTTTCCATATCTTTTTCCTTCATACCCCGTGTCGTGATTGCGGGTGTACCGAGGCGGATACCTGAAGGGTAGAATGGAGGCATATCATCGTTTGGAACTGCATTCTTGTTTACAACAATATTGGCAATCTCCAAAGCATAAGCCGCAATTGCACCGTTAACACCCTTACTTCGAAGATCGATTAAAATGAGATGATTGTCTGTTCCGCCCGAAACAAGCTGAAAACCGTTATTGATCAGAATATTCGCAAGAGCTTTAGAATTTAAGACAACCTGCCTTGCATATTTTTTGAATTCCGGCTCGCTTGCTTCTTTTAAAGCGACGGCGATCGCAGCAGTCTGATTATCATGCGGTCCACCTTGGAGTCCCGGGAAAACCGCCTTATCGATTTTTAAGCCAAGTTCGAAATCCTTTTCTAATCCTTTCTGAGTTACCATTAATAGAGCACCGCGAGGGCCGCGAAGAGTTTTGTGAGTCGTTGTCATTACAATATGTGCATGTTTGGCCGGCGATGGATGAAGACCACCGACTACAAGTCCTGCGATATGTGAGATATCTGCCAAAAGATAGGCTCCAACTTTATCTGCAATTTGTCCAAAGCGTTCGAAATCTATAATTCGAGGATACGCGGTTGCACCACAGACTATTATTTTGGGCCGTTGCGCCAGAGCAATTCTTTCGATTTCTTCGTAATCCAGTAGCCCTTCTTTGTCAAGCTCATATGGAACAACTTTAAAATATTTTCCGGAAAATGAAACAGGAGAACCATGAGTCAAATGTCCGCCGAATGTGAGACTTAAACCCATGATTTTATCCTTGCCGGGTTCAAGTATTGCCAAATAGACAGCCGTATTTGCGGGAGAGCCGGAGTAAGGCTGAACATTAACATGCGGAACGTCAAAAAGTTTTTTAGCCCGCTCGCATGCTAATATCTCAACGGAATCGATGACTGAATTCCCTTGGTAATATCTTTTTTTGGGATAGCCCTCCGAATATTTATTCGTCAAAACCGAACCCAATGCATCCATGACAGCACGCGAAGTATAATTTTCAGACGGAATCATCTCGAGAACTTCCTTCTGCCGCCTCTCTTCCTGTTCAATCAACTCATAGACTGCAGGATCCTCTGATTTTAGATTTTTCACTGAATTATTATAGCAGATAATACTTGATACTTAATGCAAAATATTCAATACTTAACGTATGGAGCAGTGGATCGAATCTTTGGGGTGGAAAAAGCTTGTGGCAATACTGATTGTCGCTTCGATCATTTTTCTGATATTTATTGTCCTCTCAATATCCAGACCGCAGAATACAAGTTCCCTGCCATTGCCATCAGGAAATCAAGGCTCTGAATCAGCGAATCACCCCGCCTCGTCTTTTCCAAAGCCCACAACGATTTCGAATCCCTGGTTGAGATACCAAGGGTCATTATTCCAACTAAATTACCCGCCAGATCTTTCGGCGGATCCCAGGATAGCTCAGGGGAGTAGGGAATCTTTAATACTGCGCTCAAGCACAAAAAACGTAACAATAAATATCCAATCTTACGAGCCGTCGCAAACTTCTGTCGCAAAAATTTCCAACATTTTCTCAACTCTTGGCTATAAGCAAAACCCGATATATATTAGCGGTTTAAGCGGTAATGAGTTTAGTGGGTCCGTCTTGATTAACTCAAATAGAGTTTGGGAAAAGGCGGTTGTATTTGAAAATAGCGGTGCAATTTACAAACTTCAGCTTGCATATACGTCTTCTGCACAAGATTTTTCAATAGAGCAAATTTTTGATCAGATCGCCTCAAGCTTCCACTTACTGTAAAAATAAGCTCGAACCTGAAGAGTCAATTGCCCCTCCCCATTCAACAATTGTGAAGCCTTGACGTGTGGGGCGGGGGCCAAGTCTGAGGGGTTCAATTGCGATCGGGAAATCAAGAGGTTTAAAATATGCTATAAATTCAATTCTCGTGTCAGGTTCGGGAGTAATTTCTACATGATCGAGGGCATCTTTTGTTTCCTGATCTAAAATTGAGAAGAGTATGTAATTTGACTTGAGACTTTTGAGTTGGGGAATCCAGAAAGCAAGGAATTCGTCTGTTTCATTCTGATTTAAGCCAAGTTGGTAAACAAGTTTTCCAAGTTGTGCCTCAAGTTCGGATCTTGCAATAACTATTCCAGTGCTAGGTTTCAAAAATTCGCCAACTTTTGATTCATAAAATAGTTCGGAATAAATTTTATTATCATAAACCAATCTTCCGTCCGGATGTGCTTCAATATTTTTCCAGCCGTCGACGGGATATACAGGATTGCTTTTGATAATTTCACCGGGAATTTGAAGATATACTTTAACTTTCGTTGTTTCTTCGGGATACAAATAAATCACGGGTTTGCCAACACATGTAAATCCTTCATTATCTCCACATGGCATACACCAACTATCTCCGTAGTTGCATTTGCCGTTGTTCTGATCATTTACATCATATTTTCCCCCGAAAGGTCCTGATCCTGTGCATTTACTATGTGAACAATAATAAGGTGCATCGGCGCAACATACATTCTCGGAAAATGAATGGCATATTCCATCATCGCCTGAAGTGCAAACCGGAGGGGCCGGCGTTATAAAGCTAAATGTTTTGAGCTGGAGGTTGTTTTGCGCTTGGCCGGGTATTTCAGTCACCACAATTAAATTGGAGGGAGAAGTTGGTGGTTCTGGGGTCTTAACCTTACTAAATCCTCCCACCATCATAACGGACCCGATAATTAGGATTAAGATTATGATGAGAATTAATCCTTGGCCCGATTCGCGAGGCAAGCCTTTTTGTGATAATTTCGAACGAACCATATTTTAAATATATCACAAATTACTTTCCGAATCTTCGCTGGCGGCGAGTGAATTCCTCAATCGCATGATCGATATCGGACGTTTCCATATTGGGGAAATGCTTGTTTATAAACAGAAGTTCGGAGTAGGCCGTCTGCCAGGTCAAAAATCCTGAAATTCTTTGTTCGCCGCTCGTCCGAATAATAAGGTCGGGATTAGGGTAGGGCTGACCCGCCGTATCCAGAAAGTTTTCGAACTTCTGTTCGGTTAGTTCGTTCATCGTTAATCGTTCATCGTTAATTTTTTTTATTGCTCTGAGGATTTCGTCTCTCCCGCCATAATCGAGAGCAACGTTTAAAATATTTTGAGTAAAATCTTTCGTTTGTTCTTCAGCTTTTTCCACTTTTTCAAGGAGGTATCCTGGAATTCTGTCTTTCCTTCCCAGATGGACCACGCGAACTTCATCTTTAAGCGCTTCATCTAAGAATTTATCAGTCATCTCAGCGTATAATCTCATTAAGTAGCCGACCTCTTCTTTTGTCCTCTCCCAATTCTCGGTTGAAAAAGCCCAAAGAGTCAACGTGTGGATTCCCACAGTCCTTGCGTACTTGACTAGTTTGCGAGCGGTTTCAAAACCTTGTCTATGTCCCTCAAAAGTTGGCAATCCCTGTCCTTTCGCCCAGCGGCGATTTCCATCAGGAATAATTGCGAGATGATTGAGATTATGTTTATCCACTTCGGGTAATTTTACTAAAGCGTGATCGGATTTACAAATTACTGGAAACAGGAGAAGTTGGAATCTTTATTTTTCTTAAATATTCCGCCCCATTCAACAATCGTGAAGCCCGTTCGTTTTGGAGTCACGATTGAGGGTTCGTCTACGGTGGTCTTTTGTTCGATCGGCTCAAAATACAGCGTAACGCGGATTTCTGTAGCAGGCCTCGGATTTACGATTAAGGAGGTTAGGGAATTTAGGGTTGTTTGGGGAACAATTCCGACAAAGTAGAACGGTGAATTCGGAAGAGCTTTCAGCCAGTAATCCGAAAATTGTTTTGATTCTTTACTATTTAAACCAAGCTTGGGAAGAATTTTGGCAAACAAGTTCGAGAGTTCGTTTTTTTCAACGACGAACCCAGTTTGAGGTTTTTCAAAACTCGAATCCGCGACTTTTGTTTCGTAGTAAAGATAATCATATATTTTGTTTTGATAATTAAGAATTCCCGTCGAGTCGGCCAAAACATTCCATCCGCCTTGCGGGTAGAGTGGATCGGTAAAAGTAAGAGGTTCACTCGAACCTACTTTAACATTAATTAGAGAAGTTTGTTCCGGGTAAAGATAGACGGCCGGCTTACAATATGGAGAAAGCCAGGGAATCGATACAGGGGTCTGAATTACTTTAAACGTTTGGAGCTGCAAGTTCTCTCTTTCTGGCTGCTTCTCCATGACAATAGTCGGTTGTCCAAGTTCTTGTCCTGCCGTGCCTGAAGGTTTAGTACAATTCTTAATGACTTCGGGTACATCCGGATTTGGAATATCGGAAAGTCTAAAGTAAGCGTCAAACTTACCGGTTCCAACATTGCCTGTGCATTCGGATTTGCATACATAAATAACCTCATCGTTTAAAATTCCCTGACAGTGATTTCCCTGAAAAACCAAATCCTTACCCTTTTCACACCCCGGACTCTCCGAATAATCTGCGGTGGTATCAGATGTGTTCATAAACACTCTTTCTCCTGTCGTCGTGGGCTCACCCTCGGCAAGGTGTCCGGACCTCTCCAAAAGAGCAACGCCTGACTTGATCAATGCATACTCTTCAGGTTTTGAATTGGTTCCTTTCCATACAACTTTCTTTTCCTCTAATGGTTTACACGCATCGCCGTCGCCCGAGTCGCAGCAAAGATAATTTGATGTAAGCGGCCCGCCTGTGCCTGGGGCATTTTTGGGGCCGAAAAGCGCTCCTGAAAGCAAAACTGCTAAAGCTATTACAATCAAAAGTAGAAGAATCGTTACGAATCCACGGTGTTGTTTTATTCTGTGAAGAAGGTGATTCTTGCCACGTTTTTTCTTTCTCACTAATTCATTTTGTATTAAATTGAGAATTGTGTCAATCCCGTTGTATTTTCTTTTAAATTCGAGTATAATTAGCCAATCTTAACACGTTCGACAAATGTTCTGTTCGAAATTTTCGAACAAGTCGAGCGGAAGGGTAAAAGAACATTATGAGAAATATTACTCTTGAAGAATTGCTTGAGGCGGGGTGTCACTTTGGACATCAGGTAAACCGCCGCAACCCCCGCGCAGACGAATATATATTCGAAGCTCGTTCTAATATCCACATTATTAATCTTGAGAAAACGCGCGACGGCTTAGCGTCGGCCGGAGAATACCTAAAAAATCTTGCAGCACGCGGCGGGTATGTTATTTTTGTCGGGACAAAAAGACAGGCAAAAGAGATAGTTCGCGGGGAAGTTGTGCGGGCAAGAGAAGCGGGATCAAAAGGAATTTTTCATGTCACCTTCCGCTGGATCGGCGGCACGTTGACCAATTTCTCGGAGGTTTCTAAAAACTTTAAAAAACTCGCGGGGTTTGAAGAGCTTCTGGCGTCGGAAAAAGACACAGGCTATACTAAGCGCGAATTATTGGAGATGGAACGCGACAAAGAAAAACTTCTAGGGCTTTATGGGGGAATTCGAGATCTTGACAAAGTTCCGGACGCGCTGGTTATAATTGGAACACAGCTCGAGACAACGGCGGTTCGCGAAGCAATTTCAAATGGTGTCAAAACTGTTGGAATCGTTGACACAAATGCTGATCCTACAATTATTGACTATCCGATTCCCGCAAATGACGACGCCGTCGGTTCGATCAAGCTCATAACGACCTACCTAGTTGATGCATGGATTGAAGGAGCAAAAATCGGGGCCAAGAATCAGGAAGCAAAAATCAAGGAAGAAGAGAAAGCAAAAGCAGTCCGCGAGCGCCAAGATGAAGAGAAATTGAAAAAGGAAACCGCCGCTATTCGCGAAAAACAAAGAGAGAGCAGCTCAAAGCGCGTAGAGGACAAGTTTTCTACACTGGATATAAAGTAAAATAAATAATTCATAATTCATAATTCATAATTCAAACTATGGCAGTTGATGTTTCATTAATCAAAAAATTAAGAGAAAAAACGGGCGCGGGAGTTGTGGATGTCCGCGAGGCTTTAGAAATGAGTTCGAACGATTTAAAAAAAGCCGAGGGAATTCTAAAAAAGAAAGGCTTCGAACGTGCTTCAAAAAAAGCAGATCATGAGACCAATTCTGGTTTGATTGAATCCTACGTTCATCAAGGGCGAGTTGGCGCCATTGTTGAAGTTTTGTGCGAGACTGATTTTGTAGCAAGGACTGATGAATTCAAAACCTTAGCACACGAAATTGCAATGCAAGTTGCATCAATGAACCCAAAAGATAGTTCATCACTTCTCAAACAAGAATATATCCGTGACCCTGAAAAAACCATCGGTGATTTAGTAAAAGAAGCGATCGCCAAACTCGGCGAGAACATAACCATCGGCCGCATCTCCCGTTTTGAACTCGGCAAATAGTGTATAATCTTTATTTATGATCGTAACGATCCTCGCGTTCCTGATAGTTTTATCGATCCTCGTTTTGATACATGAATTCGGACATTTCATAACCGCTAAAAAGCTTGGAATAAAAGTTGAGGAGTTTGGATTCGGATTTCCGCCGCGCGTTTTTGGGAAAAAAATCGGTGAGACAATTTATTCAATTAATCTTCTGCCAATCGGCGGCTTCGTCAAACTCTATGGCGAAGACTCAGCCGGCGCCGGTTCGATTCGACGAACGACGAACGACGAACCAAGAACTGATTTAAAACGGGCGTTTTTCGCCCGGCCCACCTGGCAAAGAGCCGCTATTGTTTTGGCCGGAGTTGTCATGAATTTTCTCTTAGCAGTTGTGATAATCTCTTATCTTTTCTCAGGCCCCGGGGTCGCACTTCCAACAAAAAATATAAAGATTGTTGAAGTTACTAAAAATTCTCCTGCATATGCTGCCGGACTTGCGAATGGTGATGAAGTCTTGAGCGTTGACAATCAAAAAATAAGTGATACTAGCAAGTTTATATCAATAACGCGTTCAAAACTCGGAAAAGAAATCAGCCTAGATATTGCTCGGGGAGGTCAGAAATCTCAGGTTCGATTGATTCCGCGTAAAACGTATCCAAAAGGTGAAGGACCGCTTGGAATTGCCATTACAAATATTGAAGTCGTAAAGTATCCTTGGTATCAAGCTCCTTTCTATGGAACCCGCGAAGCAATAAAATTCACGTGGCTGATACTCTCAGGTCTTGGAAGTATGGTGTTTGACCTCGTCACAAAAGGGCAACCGCCCGCAGGAGTTGCGGGGCCTATTGGAGTTGCCGAATTGACAGGTGAGGCACTTAATCGAGGGATCGTACCGCTTCTGTGGTTGGTATCGGTTCTCTCGCTTAACTTGGCGGTTGTTAATGTTTTGCCGATTCCGGCACTTGACGGAGGGCGCCTATTTTTCATAATGATCGAAATGGTAACTCGCAAAAAAGTAAGCGCAAGATACGAAGCAATGGCCCACGCAGTTGGCCTTGCGGTTCTTCTATCTTTAATTTTACTCATAACGCTGTTTGATATTTTTCGAATTTTTTCAGGCCAAAGCCTCCTGCCAAAAATGTAAGGAATAGGGAATAGAATTTTTTCTAGATATAATCTATAATCTACAATATATAATCTAGGTTTTTATGGAGGATATTGTTTCAGAGGTTAAGCGGAAGATGCAGAGGGCGATACAGGTTTTGCGTGATGATTTTGCGACGGTTAGAACCGGTAAAGCCTCGCCGACCTTGGTCGAAAACATAGTAATTGCGGCATATGGAGGCACACAACCCCTAAAAGTTTTGGAACTTGCGACGATTCATATTCAGGATAATAGTACGTTGGTTATATCACCATTTGACAAGTCGATAATTTCCGAGATTGAGCGCGGGATTTCAAATTCTAATGTCGGGCTAAACCCAATAGTCGACGGGGATATTTTGCGAATTAATTTGCCGCCTTTGACCGAAGAAAGAAGACTCGAGTTAATAAAACTCACAAAACAAAAAACAGAAGCTGGAAAAGTTATGCTTCGCCAAATCCGCCACGAAGGAATGGAAGACGCAAAAAAGGGAGCAGGGCAGCAAGGACGTTCGGAAGATGAGGTGATACATCTGGAAAAAGAGATACAAAAAACTACTGATGAATTCACGGAAAAAATAGACCAACTCCTTGCCGAGAAAGAAAAAGAATTAATGACGTTATAGTGTCTACGGTCCACGGTCTACTGACTACAGCAATTACCGTAGACTGTAGTCAGTCTATAAGCAAAGTATGAAGTTACCGAAAGCGATTGAGAAAGTTATTGAGAATTTTGAAAGGCTTCCCGGGATAGGGCCTAAAAGTGCTGCGCGCTTGGCATTTTATCTTTTGCATGTTCCACAAAGCGACCTTGATGAGTTTGGGCAGAACTTGGGAAATCTCAAAAAGGAAACAATTCTTTGTTCGGTCTGTTTTAATATTGGCGAGTCTGATCCTTGCTGGGTTTGTTCGGATCCTTCGCGAGACGGTTCGATAATCTGCATTGTTGAAGATGCTTTGGATCTTTTAGCAATAGAGCGCAGCGGAAAATATCGCGGTGTATACCATGTTCTCCATGGGGTGATTGATCCCCTCAACAGCATTGGCCCGGATGATATTTATATTCCTCAGCTCGTAACTCGGATCAATCCGCCAGCCGGCGGACTAGGATCTAAGATCAAAGAACTAATACTGGCGACGAATCCTACGATGGAAGGGGAGGCAACAGCACTATTTATACAGAAGGAATTGTCGGGCGGTTCGAGTTCTAACAAGTTAATAATCACTCGCATCGGCCGGGGTCTTCCGATTGGCGCGGATTTAGAATATGCTGATGAAGTAACTATTGAGAGAGCGCTTGAAGGGAGAAGGGAATACTAAATAAGAATATCGAATAATGAATAAGGAATAAGGAATAATGAAGATAAACTTCAAGGAATCCGTCCTGTTGGGGATTATTCTTTTGCTGGCGGCGGTTGTTCGTCTGATTTTTCTCGATCTTGTTCCGGGCGCAATTGGCGGCGACGAACTTACCTATATTTTAACCGCCAAATTCATGGCCCTCACTGGTTCGGATATTTTGGGGAACTGGAACCCGTTATCGATTTTTCTCTTTAACTATCCCTCGGGCTTTCCCCAGGCGGAACTTCCATACTTCCTTCTTTATCCTGCCGTAAACTTTTTTGGCGGCACGCTAGCAGCAATAAGAACAACTTATGCAATTTTTTCAGTAGGAACGGTACTAATTATCTATTTGCTCGGGCGGCAAATACTGAACGCGAAAGTGGGTTTAATTGCGGCAGCGCTTTGTGCAATAAATCCGTGGCAAATATTTATCGGCAGGACAACCTACGAAGTGGTGCCATCGACATTTTTCTATTTGGCTGCAATTTTAGTTCTTTTAAAAGCTAAAGGCCGCAGTATACTCTTTACTGTACCGCTTTTCCTCCTCGCGTTTTATTCATACATCGGGATGAAGGTCGCATTCGTTCCGATCATACTGGTGGTTTCAATTTATTCATACTTTTCAAATCACAAAAAGTTTGCCCGTTGGTATATTATTTTAAACGTTCTGGCTGTTATTTTTGTTCTATTTTTTGCGATTAGCGTTTCGCATGGGTCAGAAACTCGGGTAGGGGAAATATTTACTCCAGGAGCGCCGGATATTGCGAGTCAAGTCAATGATCTTCGAAAAAATTCAGTTTCGCAAGTGCCAATGATGAATCTTCTCGATAATAAATTTACAATTTACTTTCAAATCCTTTTTTCAAAAGTTGTTAATATTTTTTCTCCCGCTTACTTATTTTTCCAATCTGATGATTTTGTAGGAATTTACAGACATGGACTTTTTTATTTTCTTGATGCCATTTTCCTATTTTTGGGAGCGGCTTCTTTATTTCAGAAAAAGAAAATATTTATTTTTTTTGCAGGGTTGCTTGCCGCCGCGGCGCTTCCTCAGATACTATTCACCTCACGAATCGATGTTTTTAGCCCACACGTAGCACTTTTCCTGACATTCCTTATTATTCCTATCGCTTATGGAATTTCGCGCGTTTCTGAAATGTTCAAATCGAAAATAACGCTTGGAGGTATCATAGGTTTATACATTCTCTTTTTCATAAACTTTGCTCATATATATTTTCTCGAATTTCCTATCCAAGGTCATTTTGATTTTCCATCAAGAGTTATGGCAAATTACGTGTCTCGCGCGACAGCTCACGGAGAAAAAGCAGATCTATTCATCAGGATAACTGAAGATGCATACAGAAAATATCTTTTCTACACGAATAGCATAAAGCGCGAGAATCTTGGGCAAATTAGAAAATCATTTGCAACCCACAAACACGTAATAGGGAAGATAACTTTCACCTCCTGCCTTGATATGGATAAGACAAATAAACCAAAAAAATTGACAATTTACCAAAGTAGTTTGTGCGAAGACGTGAGTCTTGACACTCCATATTTAAAGATCGCGCGGTGGACTGATGGGGGAGAGATTTACAGGATTTACAATGAACATTTCTGCTCATCGCATTACGCCCAAAAACCATACCCGTCAAATTTCAAACTGAATCAGCTTGCGCCCGAGACTTTGTCAGATCAGGAATTCTGCGAAACGTTCGTCTCGCGTTGATTGACAATTTGACCTTCTTTTGGTATTATCGATTTTCAATATGACAGTCGAGCATGAAGGATGGGGCTATGTTCCGGCGAAAGGCGCAGAAGGCATTGTGGAAGTTTTGGTTCCTATAGAATCTACTCCCATGTCCCATTCGACAAATATTTCTCTTCCAGCCTCAAAAACACCTTCTGAATTGGAAAATCGGGGTGGTTGGATTGTTGCGCCGTATGCCGAAGGCCGCGGAGAATATAGCCCACCAGTTGAACGTGATAATCTGCGTCTTGATATTAGAAATATAAAGAGATGGTTCTTTGGTTTACTTTTTAGGGCCAAAACATTATAATTAGCACTTATGTCAAAAGAGGGGGAACCCGGCTATTTATCCAGAGGACCTAGGGTGCAGGGTCAGGGTAGGGATTACTTTGGTGAAATGGCAAGATCTACTTCTAGTAAGCAAGGGGAACTCGCCGTGGACTTTTTAGCAGGTGTTCTTGCAGATTCAAGTATTAAAACTTCCGAGCAAGGGGGAGAGGCTATTTTTTCAAGATTTCCTGATTGGATCAATAAAATCACTGCCGATATGGAGCAAGACAACCACTCCGACTCCTTGGATGTAGTGGCGGCGAGGTGTCTAACTTTATCCACAATTTCACTCCATGCTCGCAACGGCTTTGCATGCTACTCGCGGAAACTTGAGGATGTTCCTCCTGAGAGCCCGCAGCGCCAGATTTATGAAGATGAGGTTTCTATCTGGAAATTTGCATATGAGAGTACTCAAGTAGCCCTGCAGATACCAGAGCAGGGTCGAGATACTGCGGATTGGGTATCGACCTTACTTACGCTTCAGCGCAATTATCAAATAGGTGGGGAGAGGAACAGTGGAATTTCAGGAGGAGAGTCGGTAAGTTCATTGACCTCTGAAATAGATACAGAACTAAAAAATGCGATTCTAGTGAAAGAATATATCGGAGATTTTTTTGTTGATTATTTCAGCAATGATTCAGGAAGCAGGGATGAAGGGAAAGGCGGGCCGCGTACAAGAGCAAGCAGGCTGTTAAAGTTATTTAAATATTCTAAACAGAAAAAAAATTATCTCCTGGCGCAGCAAGGGGAAGAATCAGGATTGTCAGAGAAGATAGAGTCAATAAGTTTGGATATGCTATTGCAGTATGCCGACGATCAAATAAATAGATTAGTTGAGGCTATAGACGACGGCAATAAGGGAAGCCAAGCAGATATTTATAAAAAGATAGAAAAATGGCATGACATGCAATACGTAGTCAGAGCAGCGATGGAGATTGAGGAGGACGAACAGCTAAGCTAGGGGCCTATCTTCTTGTGCCGGTGCTTCGAGGATGTTGCGGATGCGTATAGCCTTTTTCCCTGGGGTAATAAGCTCTAAATCGTTCCATCATTTTTGCCTTATAAGTTCCCATGGAAAATCTTTCCTGTTGAGGTTTTTCCTCGCTAGCATGTTCTCTACTATCCACGGGTAGTTCGTGTTCTTTATCAATAGCCATGTTCTAATCCCCTGCCCAATAATAAATTATACTCATACTTTTCACGCATTTGTCAAGGAGCGCTAGCGACGAAGACCCTGAGCGATCCGCCAGCTGGCGGAGAGTCGAATGGGTCAAGCCTCCTGCTTGAATTGTCCAAGAACCCGCGTGATACTTTTGATACCTTTGATACTCTTGATACCCTTCGATTTTCCTGATATCTTATTAACCGGATGGTTAAGGATCCCCCTTCGCAAATTACAGATATTTTTCATGCTTTGTCTGATCCGACGCGGCGAAAAATTCTAGAAAGACTCTCTCACGGTCAGCTGAACGTTACGGAAATTAAAATGCCATTTCGGGTTTCCTTAGTAGCAATTTCAAAACATTTGAAAGTTCTGGAGCGCGCAAAATTGATTCGTCGTCAAAAGATGGGGAGAGAATATATAATCCGTCTGCATCCCGGGCCTTTGCGCGACGTGCATCATTATATTGAAACGTTTAAAAAAGATTGGACAAGACAGCTTGACGCGCTTGAAAAGTTTGTCGAAAGAAACTCGTAATTTGACAATCGCATACTTAATACTTGATACTTAATACTATGGAAGCGGGTCACGGTTAGATAGCGCGAAGCGCATCTAACGTGACTCCATTGGATGCTCCAAAGGAGCTATCCAATTGGAGGGGGTGATTTTATGAATGCAAAAATGAAAGAATGTTTTACGCCACACGCAATGATGCACTCGCTTATGGGTCTTGGACTCGGTCTTATTTTAGCGGTTTTGGTTCCATCACTTGCAAGCGTATTAATAGGAGTCGTTGTAGTGGTAGTTGCGATGGTACTTGATATGATGAGGAAAAACTAGCTGAGCGATAAAGATATAGTTTCTCTTCTTGCAAACTTCCCGCCTTTGGTTATAATTAAACTTCAAAGAAAGGAGGTGGATTAATCATGAAAAAATATTCAATGACGTGTACATGCGGAGATAAACTGTCTGTTGATGCAAATTCACAAGAAGAAGCAGTAAAAAAGCTTCAGGATATGATGACAGAGGAAGCAATTGCAAAACACTTTGCTGAAAAACATCCGGGTCAGACCGTTCCTACAAAAGAACAGGAAGATGAAATGCTTATGCAAACCGTGAAAGAGGATATGTCACCACCGGCTGCTCCGGCAATGTAGTTCGAACTTTTATTTAATACAGCCCGAGGGGAGAAGTCCCTGAGGGTTGTTTTATTATTTGTTAGAATATTAATGGGGTTAAATTGAAAAAACGCGTCAATATCTTAGTTTTTGGTTCGCTCTGGTTTATTTTAAGTAAAGAAAGTCATAATAAATAAAATTTACACCTGTCCGCACCCGGAGTACATAATTTAAATAAGCCTTGACATAGATATTTCCAGTATGGTACTATATCCCCTATGGGGGGATATTACATTGCCCCGGAATAAATGTCATATAGACCAATAAATACACAGGAAAGAATTCTCCACCGGCTTAAAATTGCCCGAGGGCATTTGGATAAAGTTGTAGAAATGATTGAGGACGATGCGTATTGTATTGACGTTCTTCATCAAATGCAGGCAGTGGAAAGTGGTTTGAAAGAAACAGGGAATGTTTTGCTCGAAAACCATTTAAATACCTGTGTTGTTGATCACATAAAAAGCGGGGATACTAAAAAATCGATCGATGAGATAATGACGGTTTTCCGCAAAAAAAATAATGGATAAAAAACTAATTGTAGCAGTACTTGCCGCAACAGTTGTAATAATGGCCGGAGGCGTTCTCGTGCTCAATTCGAGCAGTTCGCCTCAGATAACCGCTTCTCAGAACGCGAAAGCTTATGTTTCCGATCCAACAAGCCATGACTGGGGAAATGTAGACTACGGGGGCGGAGTGGTCAAAAAAAGCTTTACGATTAGAAATTCCGGTACCGACGCGCTTAGGCTTTATAACATAAGGACATCATGCCATTGCACAAGGGCATACGTAACAATCGGGGGGCGAGACAGTCCGAACTTCGGGATGGACAGCGTTTCGTCGTGGACAGGTGAGGTTGCTTCAGGAAAAGAAGCAAAAATTACCGCGGTCTATGATCCTGCATTTCATGGACCTTCGGGGATAGGACCGTTTACAAGGTTCGTATCTGTTGAAACAAATGATAAAGCAAACCCCAAACTTACCTTTACTCTTACAGGGATAGTAATTAAGTGATATGAATAAGAAGTTTAGGAAAAAAATCAGAAAATTTTTTCAAATAGCAATGCCTGTCTGGTTGGTTTTTGTACTGATTTTAAACTCCGTTGTGGCAACCGGGCTTGTTGAATATTATTTTGTGAAGAAAAATTTTAACACTCAACTCACAGCGCTTGCTAAGTCAACAAAAAATCCGGAGGAACTTGTTCAAATTCTAAAATCGCAAGTATTACCACAAACAGGATACGTCTTGGGAGTTACGTGGAAAGACATTGGCAAACAACTGTTAGATGGCGGCGCTATCGATAAACAGAAATATGAGCAGTTACTCGCACAAGAACCGGGAAGTTCCGACATGATGAAATATTTAAACAATTCTTCAAATGACCGCATGATGATTAATGAAAAAAATAGTCATTTTATGGTGAATACGCTTTGGGCGCTGGGGCTTGCAAATAAAAGCAAAGTACTTGAAGAAGGAACTATGAAAACCTACGGTAAAGGCGATGTTATGAGTTTTGCCTCAACGGGCGGATGGAGTCTTGGTAAAAAACCGACAGGTGAAATTTATTCCTCAAGTGAAATTGTCAAATTGACTCCGGAACAGAACGAGATAGTTAAAAACATTGCCCAAAACGTATATCGTCCCTGCTGCGGTAATTCCACCGAATTTCCCGATTGTAACCATGGTATGGCGGCACTTGGATACATTGAGGCTGCTGTTAAGCAAGGACTTTCCGAGAAAAGAATCTACCAAGATGTATTAGCACTCAATTCGTTCTGGTTCCCTCAGCAATACGTAACTCTTGCAGCATATTTCAACCAACAAAAAACCGATTGGACTAACGTTGATGCAAAGGTGGCATTAGGAGTAGATTACTCATCGGGGCAAGGTGCAGCGCGAATTGCTCAGGCAGTACAAAATGTACCCGGGGTAAGTACTAAAGGGGGAGGGTGCGGAGCATAGTGGAAAACGTACTGTTTCAAACCTCACTAATCGCAGCTTTTGTTGCCGGTATTGTTGCGCTTTTTGCCCCGTGCTGTATTTCATTTCTATTGCCGGCGTATTTAGGGAGTGTGTTCAAGGAAAAAGAAAAAATAGTTTTGATGACACTTGTATTTGGTCTAGGAATATTTGTCTTTATGATGCCGGCTGTTCTTGGGCTTGCAGCACTGTCGAAGGCGCTTTTTATTTACCATGACAATATTTATCTATTGGGTGCGGTTGTAATGCTCTTACTTGCTGGCGTGACATTTTTAGGAATGAAATTACCGATGCCGAGCTTTAGGCGTAACGCAGAGAAAAAGGCCGATGTATTGTCGGTGTTTACGCTAGGCATTTTCTCAGGCATAACAAGCGCATGCTGTGCACCGGTTCTTATCGGAATACTTACCCTAACGTTTCTTTCCCCTAACTTTTTTGGAGCTCTGGCAATCGGCGGAATGTATGTTTTGGGAATGGTGATGCCGCTTCTTTTCATCTCGGTTTTTCTTTCAGGAAAGATGTCAAGATTTATGTTCTTGAGAAAAAAACTGTTCAGTTTTAATTTCTTAGGAGAGGAAAGAACTGTAATAGTAAGTAATTTTATTGCCGGTATTATATTTGCGGCTACCGGAATTATGATCTTATATCTAAAGGCAGTCGGTAAGCTTGGAATGGGAGACCTTCAAGGATTTACAAAAATAATCACGAATTCCGCCGCTTATGTGAATCAATTTGTGGGCGGAAACCTTATTCTAAATCTGGGCTTTGTGGCGTTTGTAGTTTTCCTATTATATAAGATCGGAAGAAAGGTATAAGCTTGATATGAAGATGAAACTGTTTTTTACATCACTGATTTTAATTTTAACACTTCTTTTATATCCCCAGCCGGGTAGTGCTCAAATGATGACGGGCAGTGCTTCTTCTGCGGGGCAGGGAGGCGGGGAGATACCTTCGGCTCAAGACCTGAAAGATATTCAAACGGGGCAAGACCTCTTCGGCAAATTCCAAAGCAAACAATTGTCTTGTGGTCAGTTAAAAGACGACGATTTTGAGAAGATCGGTGAGTACATCATGAACCAAAGATTCGGCGGCGATAGTGCCCGTCACATTCAAATGAATAATACGGCAAAACAAATGATGGGCGAGAACGGAGAGGAGCAGATGCACATTCAGCTCGGTAAAAATACCACAGGATGTAATACAAACAAGCAAGGAGGTGGTAATAACATGATGGGTTGGGGTTATTCAGGAATGATGAGCGCGGGGTTTGGGTTTTTAGGAACAATCATTTGGGTTGTTGTTCTTATTGACCTTATTCTCCTTGGTGTTTGGCTTTGGAAGAAAATCCAAAAATAGGAGGTGACACGTATGAAAAGTAGTCTCACATCTTGGAAATTATGGGCAGGGATCGCGCTTTTTCTTGCAGTCCTTCTTGTTTTCAGA
>JBGOVI010000015.1:0-15976 GCA_041478035.1 Patescibacteria group bacterium | reverse complement strand
GAAGATCGTGCGGGACAAGAGACGCAACCACCAAGAGAAATTCAGACCGGAGAGTCGTTTCATATTCAAGCCGAACAAGCCCGCGAGCACGGAGACTTCTCGGACGGAGTAGAGTTTGCAGTAACGGCATCAACAAAATACGAAGAGGAAGGTAACATAATAAAGTCAGCAGAAGCATTGTGCTCGGCTGCCCTCAATTTTCGGGAATTTGCCAGAGCAATTGATGATCAGTCATTCTTGGACCCGGCACACTATTTGGCATCTGAGGCAGTTGAAAAAATAAAAAAAACAGGAGGGAAAGTTGGTCTTGGAATACCGCTCTACACTCTTGGGAAAGTGTTTGATAGCCAAGGAAGTTTCGATCGGGCAAGAGATATGTATGTTCAAGCACTTGTCGCTTTTGGAGATGCTCCCGATGATCCACAGGCGCGGCCGGCCGTAATTGCAGAAATGAACACGCGTCTCGCTGCTGTTGAATATGCTTTAGGAGACGATGACGCTTTAAGTCGTTTTAATAGTTCCCTAAGTGATTTAAAAAAAAATGCCAGTGGACCGGACCCGGAATACGTGATGAAAGTTTGGGAATCAGGTGCTTATTCACATTTATTCGAGGCGTTGGTAAGACAAGGAAACGAAGGACAGGCCCGAGAATATTTCGAGAAGGCAAAAGAGATCATTGATAATGACGATAGGCTTATTGTTCGTAAACAACATTTGGAAGATGCAGCACAACTGCTCACCTGATTTTCTCCTCTATTTTTCCCAAGACTAGCGCGAGGAGGGCCATGCTGACAGGCAGACCGTTTGTTTCCTCGTCATAATGAAGCCATCTAGGATCGTCCGCATGATTCACTTTTTCTATCACACTCTTATTAATAATTGGGGTAACCTTCTCAACGCTTCGCAAAGCTTTTGCTACACGCAAAATCATCTCTCCACTCTGTTCGCTAATAAGAATAATATCAGGGGAGGCAGCTTTAATATCTAAAACTCTATAATCGAAGTAGGGATCATCAGATGACGGAGTTTCAATATACAGCGAGCTAGGTGTCCCGAGACGAAGAGCTGCACTTTCAAAGCAGAATCGATTTCTATCAAAATTTACATTTCCTACAGAAATAATTACGACACCATGCAAAAGAGGTGGAATCTGTTTTGAAACAAGACGCATTTCCATTTGATGTGCTGTTGAGAAAAGGAGGTCAAGAGATTTCTGGTCAAATTGAGATATGGAGACAATGTCTTTTCCGGCAAAGTCGCCGTTTATTGGAACAAGAATTTCAGGATTTGGGTGATATCTTTGATCTGAATCAATCGATGCCATTTGAGGGATTATATTATTTACTTAATGTATTTGTCAAAGAAGGCGATGGAGCGCTGCATGGCAAGTTCAAAGGCGGGAGATGAGAAGTTGTGGTCTGCTCCGGGATAGGTATAGTATTCGACGGTTTTTCCATTCTTTTGTAATGCGGTTTTTAAGTGTTCGGGAAAAAGTGGCGGTACATCCTCATCCGAAGTTCCTTGATGGAGCTCGACGGGCGCTATCACACTCGATAAAAAATTATAAGGGTCAATTGCGTCCCAGAACGGGTGGTTTTTCTCAGGCGTGCCATATTTATCTATTAAATTCTGCCTGATCGATGTTATGTGCTCGCGAATATTGGCATCACCCTGCGGCGTATAGCGGTTTGGGTGCCAGCGGTTTATCAAATCATCATATGTGCCGACAACGCCCGCCCAAATCACCACGGCTTTTATATCTTTTGAAATAACTAATGTTCGTAAAGTAATATTTCCACCCATCGAATGTCCCCACATCCCAAGTTCGTTTGGGTTTACGTAAGGAAGTTTTTTGATCGATGATAAAGCATTCAGTACATCTATTGTATATGCGGGCGAAAAATACGCCCCCTCTGATTTTCCCTCTGATGAACCGTTGCCGCGGTAGTCGGATTTAAATGTCACGTAACCATTCCGGGCAAATCCGTCTTGATAGGCGACGTAGCGTTCAGTTGTTCGGTATTCTGTTGGAGGAATATATCCATGATTAAAGATTATCGCAGGTACTTTATGGATCGAACTTGCAGCATTCGGAACAGTAAGAAGTCCATAAATTTTAAGGCCGTCTGATAAGTATGATGCAATATATCTTTTGTAATTTGAACCGGGGGAAAGCGTTTCTTCAATTTTCAAATCGCTTCCAGGATAACTTCTTTGTCTCAGCGCCTCGATCATTAAAGGGTTCAACTGTTCTTGGGTTTTTGAATTTTGGGTGTTGGGAATTAAACTCGTTTTAGGATTTTGGGCCGATTGCTTGTAGATTAAAATGACAACCGAGAGGATTATTAAAAAAAGAAGAGGAATGAATTTGCGCATCTACCTATTCTACAACCACTTGGGATTTTAGTCAAAACTAGCGAGGCAGACGTATATTTGCGGTCAGGACGTAAGTTATTCTTGCGACAATCACGATTGTGAAGACTAAAATAAGCAGCTCAGGTTTGAACATAACATAATTGTTCCAAAAATTTAATTTTTTGTCAAACTTTGGGCTGCTTGAACTAGATTCGAAAATAAATATGACAGGTTTACGGGGCCCACTCCACCCGGGGTGGGAGTATAGGCGCCGGCAACTTGTTCGATTTCCTGTTCGTTATAGTCTCCGCGAGAGCCAGGGTCTTCGCCGTGGATTCCGACGCCAATTAAAACCGCGCCCTTTTTAACATTTTCTCGACGCACTACCCCACTTTTGCCAACACAAGAAATAATAACGTCAGCGCTTTTTAGAATTTCCCCGGGATTTTGTGTTTTCGAATCTATAACTTGAGGTTCGACTCCAAGTTGTCTTAAACCCCGCGCAATCGGACCCCCTGCAGTTTCTCCCTTTCCCAACACGACGAACATTTTTTCTTTCCATAATTCATAATTCATAATTCCTGATTCATGCAGAATTTTTTTGACCGCCAGCCACACCGGGACTTCAAATTTTGAGTCGGGGCGAAAGCCGTCTATGT
Organism: Patescibacteria group bacterium; assembly: GCA_041478035.1. Taxonomy (GTDB): domain Bacteria; phylum Patescibacteriota; class Microgenomatia; order Levybacterales; family GWA1-39-11; genus GWA1-39-11. The sequence continues at coordinate 12,962 of JBGOVI010000015.1, read as the reverse complement.
CTTTCTCAGGTGAGATAGAACTTACAACTGAAGTTCGATCAATTGTTGTTGGCATTGGGCGCTGGACAATAATGCCATGATAGTTTGGATCAGAATCGATTTCCCGGACGGTTCGTATCAATTTGTCTTGGTCGGCATTTTCCAGAGTTATTAAAACGGCCTTTATCCCAAGTTCGCGCGCGACTTTTATTTTTTGACGAACGTAAATTTCCCAAGAAGATTCGGGTCCAAGAGTAATAATTGCAATCTTCGGCACAATCCCCTTCTCTTTTAATTTGTCGATTCGAACCCTAAGTTTATTTCGAATTTCTTCTGCAATTGTTTTTCCGCTTATTCTCATCGCTTCAATTATACCAGCTGTAGACAGTAGACTGTAGTCGGGAGAGCAAACTATGGAGAGACGGTGGTGGCTCCTGAGGCGCGGTCAGTTTTGTCTGAGAAACGCATAAGTATTACCCCTTGTGCATTTCGGGACAATAATGGCGTCGATTCAAGAGGGATTTTTACAACCTGGCCTTTTTCCGAAGTTATAATTACCTCCGTTGCATTTTTCTCAAGGACTCCTGCAAAAACAATTTTTCCTGTTTTGGCATTTATATTGGCGATTCGTACCCCCTGGCCGCTTCTCCTTTGGTTGCGAACTTCAGAAACGCGGGATCTTTTCCCTAAGCCATTTTCGGCAACTATCAAAATTGTTGCGGTTTTATCCCCGCCTGCAATTACATCCATTCCAATAACCTGATCATCGGCAACGAGTTTGATTCCTCTGACTCCCTGGCTTGAGCGGCCGGTCGGACGGACTTGGGCCTCTTTGAAGCAAATAATTTTACCATTTTTAGTTATAAGTAAAATATCATCTTCTCCGCTTGAGAAATTAACCCACTGAAGAGAATCATTTGAATCAAGTTTGATTGCAATAATCCCACCGCGGCGGATATTGGTAAATTCTGAGATCTTTGTTTTTTTGACAACTCCCTTTTCTGTTGCCATGACAATGTTTTTCTGTGCCGCTTTTTCTTTTGGATTGTACGTCAGCATGGATTGGATTTTTTCACCCGCATTAATATCAATCAGATTGACGATGGCAGTCCCCTTTGAGACTCGGCTTGCCTCATCCATTTCAAAAACTCGCGTCTGATAAACTTTCCCTAAGTCAGTAAAGAAAAGAATGAAATCATGGGTCTGTGCGTAAAGAATTTTATCAATCGTGTCCTCTTCTTTTGTTTTCATGCCCATGACCCCCTTCCCGCCACGCGCTTGAGTCCTGAAAGATGCCATGCTCTGGCGTTTTACATATCCGGTTTGGGTAAGTGTTATAACCGTCGGCTCGTTTTGAATTAAATCTTCCTCAGAAAACTCATCAACTTTTGATTTATAGACGCGCGTCCGGCGCTTATCCTCATATTTTTCCTTTATTTTTTTAAGTTCGTCTGAAACAACTTTTAGCATCTTTGCAGGATTGGCGATTAAGGTCGTCAAATAGTCGATTGTTTCCTTCACCATATTCCACTCGTCCTGAATTTTTTCACGCTCAAGGGCGGCAAGACGTCTTAGCTGCATATCAAGAATTGCGATGGATTGGATTTCCGTAAGCTTAAACTTCTGCATTAAGTTTTGCCTTGCGTCGTCGGCGTCTTTTGATTTTTTAATTGTGTCGATTACTTCATCAATATTATTTACTGCGATCAAAAGTCCGTCGAGAATATGAAGTCTTGCGCGGGACTGGCGAAGTTCAAATTCGCTGCGGCGCGTGATAACAGTAAACCTATGATCAATGTAAGCATCAATAATTGACTTAAGATTTAACGTCCTTGGGATTCCGTCAACTAGAGCCACGATATTCGCCGGAAAACTTGTTTGTAGAGACGTTAATTTAAACAGATTGTTTAGAACCTTCCGTGGGGATGCGTCTCGTTTGAGTTCTGCAACTACGCGGATGCCGTGCCGGTCAGATTCATCGCGCAAATCAGTCAAACCCTCAAGCTTTTTATCTTTTGCAAGCTCGGCAATTCTTGCAACGAGCGCGGCTTTATTGACTTGGTACGGGACTTCGCGAATTATAATCGCGCTTTTTCCCTGGCCTATATCTTCAATTTCGGCAATTCCCCTTATTATAATTTTTCCGCGCCCTGTCCTGTAAACATTCTTAATTTCATTGATATCATAAATCGCGCCGCCGGTTGGGAAATCCGGGCCTTTAATAAACTCAAGAAGTTCGTCTACTGAAACTTCCGAGGTAAGTTCGAACGCGGGTTTTAGCGAATTAATCTCCTCATCGGTCAGTTCGGCCCCTTCTTTTCGTTTTATATTTTCCCGCGGCTTATGCTTTATTTTGTCTATTGTGAAAGTGATGGCGTCAATTACTTCGCCAAGGTTGTGGGGCGGAATTTTTGTCGCCATTCCGACTGCAATACCCTCTGACCCCATGAGAAGAAGGTTCGGTAATTTTGAAGGGAAATAAACAGGTTCCTTAAGTGTTCCATCGAAATTTGGCAATAATTCAACAGTTCCTTTATCTATGTCAAACAGCATTTCCATTGCCATTGGCGTTAATTTTGCCTCCGTGTAGCGCATGGCAGCAGCAGAGTCGCCATCCATTGAGCCAAAGTTTCCCTGTCCGTCAATCAGTGGATAGCGCATGGAAAAGTCTTGGGCAAGACGAACTAAAGTATCATAAATTGACATGTCGCCATGCGGATGGTATTTACCCATGGTTTCTCCGACTATTTTTGCTGATTTTGCGTACTTTGCGGTTGGGTAAAGACCCATTTCGTACATAGCAAAGAGTACGCGGCGGTGGACGGGTTTTAATCCATCGCGAACATCAGGCAAAGCCCGCGAGACAATAACAGACATTGCGTAATCTAAATACGCTTTCTTTGCCTCAACCGAAATGTCAACGTGTTCGAGTCGACCTATTGGGTTTGGTGATGAATTCTCTTCGTCCATATCATTAAATTGACCTAATTAACCTAATTACTAATTGACCTAACTAAGTTCCAATTCCCAATTTGGGGCTTGGTGTTTGGACATTTTTTAGAAATTAGAGCAATTAGAGAAATTAGAAATTATTTATATGCCGCAATACCTTTCTTAACTTCTTCAATTGCCTCTTCCCTTCCCTTCCACTCCTTGATTTTTACCCACTTTCCCGGTTCGCCTTTCTTGTAATTCTCTAAGAAATATTTGATCTTTCCCTTTACATCTTCCGGAATTTCGCTTATATCGTTGTATTTGCCAAACGGTGGATTAATTTTTTCAGTTGGTACTGCGATTACCTTATTGTCAATTCCAGACTCATCTTCCATTTCAATCAGTCCGATAGGTTTCGAAGGAATAACCACACCTGGAACAACGCTTTTTGTTGTCAAGACCATAACATCCACAGGGTCTCCGTCACCTGAAAGAGTTGCCGGAATGAAACCATAGTTAAAAGGGAATTCCATTTCGGTATACAAAAATCGATCAACAAAAATTAAACCACTATCCTTATTAAGTTCGTATTTAACCGAACTTCCTTCGGGTATTTCAATAAAAACATTTACAATTTCAGGAGCTTTATCTCCTGCTGTCAAATTTTTCATTAATTCACCTCACCTCCTTGAGGAGCAGTTCCCCTTATTTCGAGCTGTAAATCTTTTAGAACGTTAAAATCATTCGGTAGATAAAGGCCTAGCTTTGGTTCGCCTCCTGCGATTTTCCAATAATGCGTTGTCTTTGTAACAATTGGATCTTCTACTGAAGGTGTAGTGTCTTCAAATGCAGCAGTGAATTTTCGTGACCTCCCTTTTACCCAGACCGAAACCTGCATTTCGTTACCAAGATATTTTTCAGCGTCTTCTAAAGTAATACTTGCACCAAATAATCCTTTTTTTAAACAAGATTGGACATCAGATACTGATGAATAGGGATTCTCCCCATCTAAAAAATATACAGGATAATTGTTTGTAGTTTCAGTTTGATCATCAGGATTATTTGACATATAAATTTCTACTGATCCGAGGCTAGGGACAATGATGCTATTTATAATTCGAGGAAAGCCATATTCTAGATTAGGAGATAAATCGTTTGGAGATGAAAAAACCTGAATTCCAGAATCATTACAAATTTGTGGTTCGTCAATTGGTTGTTGATCTAATGGTTCTCCTAAATTTGTCATATTATATATCTAAGTTCGCCAATCTCGCGTTTTCTTGGATAAAGTGTTTGCGCGGGGGGACTTCTTTATGATAGCTATTCATAGGTTTTTCGAATCTATCTATTATATGAATTGATGTAATAATTCGCAAGTCCCCTACGTGTCCTACCTAATCCACCTGGGGGGTGGATTCCTATTGACACCTAGGGAGTCTTGGTTGAAAATGAAGATATGCCGGGGCGATTAGTTCCGTTAGTTACCGATCAGATATATCACGTATTTAATCGTGGGATTGATCGTCGGCCAACGTTTACTGATAAATCCGAACAGAGGCGGGCAATGGCCGTCATTGATTATTACCGGTTTATTAATACCCCGCTTAGGTTTTCCAAATTCCTCAAACTATCGCACGAAGACAGAAATGAAATCCTTTCAAACATGAGAGCTAGCAATATAAAACATGTTGAAATTCTAGCTTTTTGTCTGATGCCGAACCATTTTCATTTTTTACTGCGGCAAACCGAAGAGAAAGGTATATCCACCTTCTTGTCCAACTTTCAAAATAGTTACACAAGGTATTTTAATACTAAAAACGAAAGAGATGGCTCACTGTTTCTTGATCAATTCAAAGCGGTTTTAGTTGAAACGGACGAACAGTTCATACATGTTTCAAGATATATTCATCTTAATCCAACGACCTCATATGTCGTGAAGGATTTTGCGGCGTTACTTAATTATCCATGGTCTTCCCTGCCGGAATATTTAGACGGTAAACCGCAAATCTGTGAGACGTCTATTGTAATGGACTTTTTTGGCAAACCGGAGAGTTATAGAAGGTTTTTAGAAGATCAGGTTGAATATCAAAGGGGACTCGACAAAATCAAACATCTCATTCTAGAGTAATTCCCTACGTGTCCAATCTGATTCACCTGGGGGGTGGATTAGCTACGACACTTAGGAAAAAATAGAAGTGTTTGAGGCTGAATAAAAAGTGAAGGATTTAGTGAAGAGTTGAGGAATTCCAACAAAAACCTACTGTCAAATTTTTCATTACCTAATTTCACCTCCTGCCGCAAATCTCTCGAGTTGGTTCTTCAACGGAACTGGGTTTTCTATATTTACGGGGTTTGGCATTTTAATAGCTGAGCCGTCTCCTTTTAGAGGAATTTTTTCAGCTAACAACGCTGCATTTCGTCCATTTCGTAGCCTCCTTTCCCTATCAGGGTCGCCTTCTTCAAAATCTTCAGCTGAATCCTTAGCGATATCAGCCACCTCTTCTTTAACAAATTCTTTCAACCCTAAAAAATTGCCTTTTTGAGCCTCTTGAAGAATTTTATGATATTTTGCAATCCACTCTCTACCGCTCGCATATTCCTTACGGAATATTTCTCCAGGATTATTAGGTATTGTTGTCTCCCAATCTAAAAATCCTTGTTCTAAATGTCTACCAATTAATAGTCCTGCAATGAAAGGCGCATTCCGTTCTGTTATTTCATCCTCCGACAAATTCCCTAGTTCATCCCATAAAGCATAATATGCATGGTTGGCTTCTCCAAATCTTCCTCTCTGACTTTGATTGTCTCTTTGTTCTGTGTCTGTATCTAACATATTTTTAAATATCCAAATTCGCTAACCGTGCGTTTTCTTGGATAAAGTGTTTGCGCGGGGGGACTTCTTCACCCATGAGCATTGTGAATACTGCATCAGCCTCCTCGGCGTCGTTTGCCGAGATTTTTTTGAGAACTCGATTCTTTGGATTCATTGTTGTTTCCCAAAGCTGTTCGGGATTCATTTCTCCTAATCCTTTGTAGCGTTGTATTGACGGAGTTTTCCCGTTTCCCTTTTCTTTCAATACTTTGTCGCGCTCTTCATCTGAATACGCATAGTACGAATCTTTGCCGAGCTGAATTTTGTAGAGCGGCGGCATTGCTATATATAGGTAGCCACCCGTGATTACTTCTTTTAAATGACGGTAAAAAAACGTCAAGAGAAGCGTTTCAATATGTTCTCCGTCAACGTCAGCATCAGTCATTATAATGACGCGATGATATCGCAATTTTTCCATGTTTGTCGTTTCCCCGATTCCGGCACCGAGAGCAATAATCATATCTTTTAGGGATTCAAACTCGACAATTTTATCAAGGCGCGCGCGTTCGGTATTTAAAATTTTTCCTCCAAGCGGCAAAATCGCCTGGAATTTACGGTCGCGTCCTTGCTTTGCTGAGCCTCCTGCTGAGTCGCCTTCTACTATATATAGTTCTGAGACCGCCGGATCTTTCTCCTGACAGTCGGCGAGTTTGCCGGGCAGGGAACTTCCTTCAAAAGCGCCTTTCCTAAGAATCGCGTCTTTTGCCGCGCGCGCCGCAAGCCTTGCTTTGGCGGCCAGGTACGCTTTGTTTAAAACAGTTCTCGCATCAGCCGGATTTTCCTCAAAATACGTACTCAACCCTTCTTTGACGACTGCCTGAACCAATGGTTGAATTTCTGAATTGCCCAGTTTTCCTTTGGTTTGTCCTTCAAACTGGATTTTGTTTTGTTCCATCCGGATTGCAACAACAGCGGCTAGTCCCTCCTGGGTATCGTCTCCGGTTATTGAGTCCCCATCTGATTTGAACGCGCCAATTTTCTTACCATAGTCATTAATTACGCGCGTTAATGCCATTCGAAAACCCGTGACGTGCGTTCCGCCGTTTACCGTATTAATGACATTTACAAAACTTTCAAGGCTTTCTGAAATTCCCTCATTGAATTGGAGCGCTACTTCAACCAAAACTTCATCAACTTCCTTTTTAATAAAGATCGCAGGATGTATAGGGCCTTTGCCTTCGTTGAGTTTTTTAACTAAGGAAACTATGCCGCCCTCAAAATACATGTGGGTTTCGAGTGTGTGTCCCTCGCGCAGATCATAAAAGTGGAAATAGAGTTTTGAAACAATATAGGCGCGTTCGCGAATAAGCTTTAACACAAGGTGGTTATCAAATTCTATTGTAGAAAAGATTGTTTCATCAGGATAGAAAGTGGCAGACGTTCCAGTCGTTAGATCTTTTATTCGGGCGTCGGGTACAATGTCCGGCACGTACGATTCTGAAAGCGCCATTGATTTGACGTCGGCCGCAGGATGCCCGCGTTCGTATTCTTGTCTATAGAGTTTTCCGTCGCGCCTGACCTCTACCCACATTTTGTGAGAAAGCGCGTTGACAACAGAAGACCCCACTCCATGAAGACCACCCGAGATTTTATACGCTCCGCCGCCGAATTTTCCACCGGCGTGGAGTTTAGTCATAACTATTTCAAGAGCGCTTTTGCCGTATCCGGGGACTTTGTCAACCGGGATTCCACGCCCGTCATCAACTACGGTTGCCGAACCATCGCGATTTAAAACTACCCAAACGTGCGAAGCGTATCCTGCCAAGGATTCATCAACTGCGTTATCAATTATCTCGCGGATCGTCTCATGAAGGCCGACCGTATCAATTGAACCAATGTACATCGCCGGTCGCTTGCGGACGGGCTCAAGGCCTTCGAGAACCTGGATGTGTTTCCCCGAGTAGTCAGAGGATTTTGGCATTTGTAATGTCTATTTTAGCAGACGAGAAGCTAATAGTCTACAGACTACAGCAAGCCAACTATTTATTGGATTTGCCCTATGAGTCCGTAGATTGGGGTGATGATTGAGAGGATCAGAAAGGCAACCGATAGTCCAAGAAAAATGATTAAAATTGGTTCTATTGCGGTAGTCAATGTTTGGACGCGGACGTCAAGATCGCGCTCAAAATAGTCAGAGACCTTAAAAAGACTTTCGTCAATTTTTCCGGTTGACTCTCCTACTCTTACCATCTGTGTAAACATCGGCGGGAAAATGTTTTGGTGCTCAAATGCATCGGACAATGAAATGCCTTTTTCAACAAGGGAAGCGGTTTCAAGAACGGCAGTCTTATACCTATAATTACCCGCGACGCCTGCGGTTATAGTCAGACTTTCAATAATTGACGCACCGGATGATACCAAAAGTGATAAGGTTCTTGATATTTCATCAAGCGTTGTCAAAGTAGCTATCTCACCGAGGACCGGTATTTTCAGTTTTAAGCTGTCAATAATTTTTACTCCTTCCTCAGTTTTCCCTAGTCTCTTATAAAGAAACACTCCGCCAATTACGCAGATGATTAATATTGGATAATAAGTAGTAATTAAGGTAGACATTAAAAGTACAAGCTTTGTAGTTATTGGAAGCTGTAGATTTAGACTTTTGTACAAACTCCCAAGCTGAGGGATTACGAAGATATTCATGATTATAATAACTGCTCCCATACCCGTCAGAACTATCGCCGGATAAAACAAGGCAGATTTTACCTTTTTTTTGAGGTTATCAGAGCGTTCTAGATTATCAGCAATCCTTGCTAAAATCTTATCCAAGAGCCCTCCCTTTTCAGCCGCCTTTATTAGAGCAATATAAACATCAGAGAAGTATTTCTTGTGATTTGAGAGAGCGTCTGAAAATGTTGACCCCTCTGAGATTTGCGCAATAATATCATTTATAATCTCCTGCATTGCCGGGCTCAATTTCTGCTGCTTTAAAATTTTTAAGGCTTCGATTAAAGTTAGGCCCGTCAAAACCATTGATGCGAGCTGTCTTGTAAAAAGGATAATATCTGACTCTTTTACCTTTTTGAATATAGAAAAACCCTGCGTGTCATCGATTTTTCTGATAGAAATTGGAGTGATTCCACCCGAACGCAAGAAATCCACGACCTCGCGTTCGTTATTTGCTTGAAGCTTGGCCTTTTGTCTTACGGAATTCTTATCAATCCCGGTGTATATAAATTCCATACAAGATATAGATTGTAGATTGTAGATTAGATATTATATATTTTGAGTTCGATAGCTAATATAATCTATAATATTTAATATATAATCTATTTTCTATCCCATTAGTTGTGCGAAAGTATCAGGACGCAATACATAACTTTTGGCGACGTCAAGAGATACGATGTTCTTTTTAACAAGTGTTGCAAGAGCCGCTTCAAGGGGTATCATTCCTATGTCTTGAGAAGTTTCTATAATAGAGTCAATCAGGTGGGTTTTTCCTTCGCGGATGTTTGCTTTTACCGCATTATTTGCAATAAGTACTTCACAAGCAACAATTCTTCCGCCATCCGTGCGCGGAACTAAACGCTGGGAGATAACTGCGGCCAAGGACCCTGAGAGTTGTGCCTTGATTTGATTTTGTTGTTTTTCAGGAAAAGAGTCAATAATCCTGTCAACCGACTGCGCGGCAGAATTTGTGTGTAAGGTTGAGAAGACTAAGTGACCGGTCTCAGCGACAGTGATAGCAGACGCTATACTTTCAGGATCGCGCATCTCGCCGATAAGAAGGACTTCCGGATCCTCTCGGAGCACGCTTTTAAGACTTTCTTCCCACGAGAGGCTGTCTATCCCGATTTCGCGCTGAGAGATCATACTTTTACCTTGTGGATACACGTATTCTATCGGATCTTCAATCGTTATTATGTTGGCGGCGCGTCCTAAGTTTATTTCATTTATAATTGTAGCAAGAGTCGTTGATTTTCCGTGTCCTGTTGGGCCCGTGACGAGTACAAATCCTTGTTTGAGCGCTGAGAAATTATGGCATACGGCCGGCAGGTATAACTCTTCAATTGTTTTTATTTGGTTGGGGAGAAGCCTTGCCGCGACGGCGATGGTATTTCTTTGAAAATAAATATTAATTCGGAATCTTCCCCTCTCACCATAGTCCCCTCCCCCGAGTCCATATGAAAAATCGAGCGCGCGGTTGGTTAGAAAAATCTTCTTCTGGTTCTCAGAGAGTATGGGAAGTATAAGTTCTTGTACTTGCTCACTTGAAACTGCCTGGTAAGATGTAAGAGGCATAAGACGTCCATCGACTCTTAAAGTCGGCTCTCGTCCCGCTACAAGATGCAAGTCTGATGCGTTTGACTGAATTGTTTTGTCAAAAAGATCCTGTATAGTCATTTTTTTTGTTATTCGTTAGTTAGCTCGTGGTTAGTTCGAAAACGACGAACAACGAACCAATAACCAACTAACTAATTACTCCTGTGCTACTCTCAATATCTCGTCCATTGTTGAGATTCCCTCAAGAACTTTTAAGTATCCATCCTGCTTCATTGTTATCATCCCTTCTGAAATTGCCTGTTTTTCAATTCCGGCAGCATCAGTCTTTGTCAATATTAGTTTGGCTATAGTTTCTGAGATTGGCAAGACTTCAAAAATTCCGATTCTCCCTTGATATCCCGAATTGCCGCAGTAGTCACATCCCTTACCCCTAAAGAGCATGGTCTTACCGTCCGGAGCTTTCATTAAGGATCCCAAATTCTTTTGAAGCTCAGCTATTAATTCCTGCGCGGGCATATAAGCTTTTTTACAGAAGTTGCAAATTTTTCGGGCTATTCTTTGTCCAACAACGGCATTCATTGTTGAGGCAAGAAGAAAAGATTCAGCCCCCATGTCAATAAGACGCGGAAGCGAGCTTGCCGCGCTTGACGTGTGGAGGGTTGAAAACACAAGGTGGCCGGTAAGCGACGCCTGGATGGCAAGATCGGTTGTTTCCTCGTCCCGAATCTCACCAACCAGAATTATATTCGGGTCTTGCCTCAAAAAGGATTTGAGACCCGCCGCGAATGTGAGACCGACGTCGGGATTTATTTGTACTTGGTTTGCGCCTTGGATTTGATACTCGACAGGATCTTCAAGTGTCATAATATTGACGCGGGTTGTATTCAATTTTGACAGAACAGAATATAGCGTTGTCGTTTTTCCCGAACCCGTTGGCCCGCATACTATAATAATTCCATGGGGACGCAGGATTGACGCTTCGAGGGCGCGAAGCCCTGTTGCGCGGAGGCCAAGGTCTGCAAGCGACGGAATTCCCCCTGATTTTTTGAGCAGTCTCATTACAATTTTTTCACCGTATACTATCGGAAGCGTTGAAACACGAAGGTCCACCTCTTCTTCACCAAATTTAAAATTAAATCTTCCGTCCTGGGGAATTCTATGCTCATCTATTTTCATATCTGAGAGAATTTTTATTCTTGATAGGGCCGCTTCCTTGACTGCAAGCGGAAGAGACAGCCTCTCGTATAAAATTCCGTCAATTCGGTAGCGAACTCTGACGCGGTCTTCCTGGGGTTCAAGGTGCACGTCTGAGGCTTTACTTCTTATTGCGTATTCAAGAATAGTTGAAACAATTTTTGCAATCGGCGCCTCTTTTATGACCTGGGAGATGCTCTCTTTGTCAAAAGTTTTGACTCCTGTTATTTGCTCGGTTTCGGCAAGCGCTTGTTTTACCTCCCCAACCAAACCAAAGGTATATTGATTCTGAATAGAGTTTTTAATCTCAGACGGGGTTGCCTGAAATGACGCGATGTTAGCCCCCGTTTTTTGCTTTACGAAATTGAGTGTTTCAAGGTCAAGGGGATCTGCCATTGCAAGCGAAATCGTGTTTTTTTCTTTAACGTAGGCGATTGGAATAATATTAAAGCGTTCAGCAGCAGCTTTTGGAATAAAACTTAAAGCTTCGGGTGACAGGGGAAGAGCGGCAATTGTAACATAAGGAACGCCTATAAGTTTGGCACGTGCTTCATAATATGTATCTTCAGGAACTATTTTTGAGTCAAGGAGCGCCGCGTCAAGGGGTAAAGATTTATTGACGGCCTCAGATTTTATCTGATTGAATTGCTCAGGAGTTAAAACGCCCTCTTCAAGGAGGATGCCCGCGACACTTTTTTCAAGCGCCGGCGAACCGGTTTGGTCAAGAGCTGCATTCTGATTAGGCTGGGCAGGATCCATAAAAACGCTATTCGCTATTCGGGGTTCGCAAATCGTTTAGAACACGAAATACGATACGCGATATGCGACGTGCTAATAACATCGTATTAAATATGTTAATATAATGTCAACCCCGTTAGGGGCGGGGTAAACGGGGTCAATATGCGTGGGTATATTTTAATAGGTTCGGTAGAACAAAAATCCGATTTTGTCTCAAAGTTCATAAATGACAACAAGGTGTCTTCCTATAATACAGTAAGGTTCGCGAGCGAGCTAAAAATTTCTGATGCCAGGGAAATAAAAAAAAGCTTGTCGGTCGCAGCACTTGATGGCGCCAACCGGCTTATTGTTTTTGAATCGAAGTTAACGACAGAAGCGCAAAATGCCCTTCTCAAACTTCTTGAAGAATTGCCCGAGGATACATCAGTCATTTTTACCAGAGATCGCGAACTTCTTCCGACGATTGTGTCTCGTTGTTCGATAGTAAAACTTGGAGATGGTTATTTACCCTCCGTGAATGATGAAGACATGGAAATAGTCCTTTCGCTTTTAAATTCTCGCGACACTTCAGGAAAACTACTTGCAATTGAAAAGTTTTTCTCACAAGAGAGGGAAGATCCGTTTGCAGATCTACTTCTCAGTGTTCGCGAAGCAGTTATTAAAGAAGCACCAAACCAGTTTGAATTACTGAAAAAATTAGTAAAGTACTACCCTCTTGTCTCCTCTAATAATTTAAACCCAAAAATGACCGCCGAAAGACTTTTATTGACAAACGCCTTCTGATCTGTTTTTAATATAATATGTGATGAAAAAGCTATCTGCCCTAGTTTCTAGCTTCCCACTTTTCGCTTCTTCTCCTTCGCTTCGTCGAGGATTTACGTTGATCGAACTTCTCGTCGTTATTGCAGTCATAGGAGTCCTCGCTTCCATAGTTCTTTTAGCAGTTAATCCGGCAGAACAATTAGCAAGAGGTCGAGATGCAAACAGAATTTCAGCAATCGAAGGACTTGGTAAAGCAACGTCT
>JBGOVI010000016.1:0-15887 GCA_041478035.1 Patescibacteria group bacterium | reverse complement strand
CGGTCATTCTACCTTTCGTGCGGGTCGGAACTCACCCGACAAGGAATTTCGCTACCATAGAACAGTTATAGTTACTGCTGCCGTTCACCGGAGCTTTGAAAATAGACTTAAGCTCTTACGAGCCATCATCCACCATCATTGACTTACCGGCACTGGGCAGGTGTCAGCCCCTATACTTTACCTTTCGGTTTTGCAGGGACCTGTGTTTTAGATAAACAGTTGCCAAATAATCTTTTGCTTAACCACGAGATTAGTCGTGGCAGGGCATCTCCCATAGGTTACGCCCAGCTTTTTTGCCGAGTTCCTTGAACATTCTTCTCCCGATCGCCTTGGTGTTCTTGCACCAACCCACCTGTGTCGGTAATACGGTACGGCAAGACATAAAACTCCCTGTGAACCTTTTCTCGCAGGCTGAAAGGCCGATCCTTGTCCTACTTCTTGCGTTTCAGACTTGTATTTGCCACTTAATTAAACATTTCGACGGATTTTCCGATCAAAACTATTTTGTGACTTAACCCCGATAAATCGGGGGACCTCTTCCACCCTGGTTAATCCCCAGGTGATAACGTTTTATACCCTGTACTCGAATTTTAACGAGTCGTCCATCCGGCTACCCCGCGTTTAAAACGGGCCACCGTTAGGAGCCGACTAACCCTTCGCTGACTTACATTGCGAAGGAAACCTTGGGTATTCGGCGTGCCGATTTCTCATCGGCATAATCGCTACTCATGCCAGCATTCTCACTTCTATCCGCTCCACCACACTTCACAATGCAGCTTCAAGGCAAATAGAACGCTCCCTTACTACTCCAATAAATTGGAATCTCCGTTTTCGGCATCAAGCTTAATCCTCGATCATTTTCGACGCTATCATCCTAAATCGACTAGTGAGCTGTTACGCTTTCTTTAAAGGATGGCTGCTTCTAAGCCAACCTCCTAGGTGTCAAAGGACAATAACTTTCTTAACAACTTAGCTTGAATTTAGAGGCCTTAAACGGGAGTCTGGGTTGTTTCCCTCTCGACCCACGACCTTAGCGCCGCAGGACTGACTCTTAATATAATAATACATTGGTATTCGGAGTTTGATTGATCCTGATAGCTTGCGCTACCAGAGACCATTCAGTGCTCTACCCCCAATGCGTAATTATTAAGGCTATACCTAAATATATTTCAGGGAGAACCAGCTATCTCCGAGTTCGTTGGGTATGTCACCCCTAACCACAGGTCATCTCAGCCCATTGCTGCGGACACGAGTTCGGGCCTCCCCCCGATTTTCATCGGGGTTCACCCTGCCCATGGTTAGCTCACCCGGTTTCGGGTCTTCTGTCCTCTTCTTAACGCCCGGTTAGGGCTCGCTTTCACTGCGCCTTCATCCGATTACGGAATTAGACTAGAAGAAAACAAAAACTCACTGGCTCATTCTTCAATAGGCACGACGTCATCCCGACAAGTCGGGACTTCGTCTGCTTGTTAGTCATTAGTTTCAGGTACTATTTCATCCCCCTCCCGGGGTGCTTTTCACCTTTCCCTCACGGTACTAGTTCACTATCGGTAAGTATTGATATTTAGCTTTGGAGTTTGGTCACCCCAGCTTCCCACAGGGTTTAATCGTGCCCCATGGTACTCAGGAACAGGCGAAGCGCAAGAAAAATTTCGTTTACGGGACTATCACCCTCTTTGGCTCCCGATTCCACGGGATTCTTCTATCATTCTTGCTGCTTTTTGCATTTAAGCCAGCCGTCCTACAACACCACTCATCCAAAGGACGAGAGCTTACAGCTTTCCTACTGACTACAGCTTATTTGCTGTAGACGGTAGACCGTAGACTGTAGACCCTTGTCCTCTGGACAAGTAGTTTGAGCTTTTCCCTTTTCACTCGCCGCTACTAAGGGAATCTTTGTAATTTCTTTTCCACCGGTTACTTAGATGTTTCAGTTCACCGGGTTCCCCACCTGCCACTATACGATCTCGATTACTCGAAACCGTTTTTATGACGAGGTTCCCCTGCCTTTGCAGCAGGGTGGGTTTCCCCATTCGGACACCGCCGGATCAAAGAGTCTTAGGTCTCTCCCCGACGATTTTCGCGAACCTAGATGCGTCCTTCTTCGGTCAATACTTCCTAGGCATCCACTAATGACATTAAAATAGCGTAGATTTTAAAAAACCACAAGTTACTAGTTACGTGTAACCAGTAACATTGGCCTAGTTGTACTCTCCGCCACTGGCGGAGAGAATAACAATTTTCCCCCGCTATGCGGGGGATTCATATAACCCCAATTGTTAAAGTGCGAACACTAATATGTTTTTGTCTCGTCCCGAGTATAATTGCCCTCGGAGACGAGGCAGAAACACACTAGAATGGGTGAAACGTACAAATTGCTAGCAATTTTACATTTCTACAACGTAAAAATCTTCGATTTTGTACGTTGTGGACCCGAAGAGATTCGAACTCTCGACCTCAGCTATGCAAAAGCTGCGCTCTACCAACTAAGCTACGGGCCCTAACTTTATTGCATCTCAGTTTGAACCCCGCTCAGCGGGGCAGATAATCCACTAAATTTCAATTGTTAAACCGATCGGGAAAACAAGCTTAGCCGTAGAATTGGCTGTGATGCGCGCGACAATAGGGATCCCGTAGGATGTATTGGTTTAGTTTGATCTAAAAGTCATGATTTATTCTTGTTCCTCGAAAGGTAAAAACTATTCTACCGACTCCACGCTTGTATGTCAATACCCTAAATTAGCCTTGCCTGCCCTCCCAAAATCGATCCGTGAGCCGTATTCGAATAGAATTGAAAAGGCGAACGGCAAGATTGGGAGTGGTCAACCCCCAAATCCCCTGGTATAATTGCCAGAAATGACATTTGAGGAGAAAGTAAAATTTCTGCGCACCCTGCCCCAATTTAAGGTTGTGTCGATCTCAGAGGTCCGCGCGATAGCCTTCGCCGCAAAAGAAACTGGTGAACAAGGTTCGGTACTGTTTGGGCAAACTGGTTCAACCACTCTTTTTTTGAGTCCGGCAGACATTGCAAAAATCGTCCGCGCTTACCCCGACCTTGAAAAGAAGTTGCTCTGAAGACTATAATTACTACTATGGTAACCAAGAAAGCGATTAAAAAAGACGGTGGGGTTGAAAAGGCCGCGGTCACGATGACTCAGTGGGTTGGAACCCCAACTTCAATTGTCATTCACTCGGCTCTTTTTATCTTGGCTTTTCTCATTTACTTTGCCGGAGTCCCGCTTGATACCATTCTTTTGACTCTTACGACAGTTGTTTCTCTTGAAGCTATTTATCTTTCCCTTTTTATTCAATTGTCGGTCAATCGAGCAAGTGAGAGTCTTGAAGATGTTGAGGAGGATATTGGTGAGATTCAGGAAGACGTTCAGGGTCTTGAAGGTGGATTCGGCGAGATTGCCGAGGACGTTGAGGGCCTTGAAGGAAATGTCAGAAAAATGAGAAGAAACGTTGAGGAGCTTGAGGCAGACGTTGAGGATATTTCAGAGGACATTGACCGGTTTTATCTTGACGAGGACAAAGAAGGAGGCCAAGAAAAAACAGCGCATGTTGAATCAAGCAAGTCACTGCAAAATATTGAAAAGGAGATAATCGGCCTCTCCAAAGGAATTATAGCCCTCCGCGACGACCTCGAAACCCTCAAAAAGAACCTCCCCTGAAATATTCGTGCTTATCCTATGTATCTAAATTTTTCCTCCGAATTCATCCGAATAACACATGCTATAATTTGCAAATGATGTTACGAGAGATTTTAGTTCCAGCCCCATCAGAATTACATCCATTAAATGAGAGAGTTAGAAATTTGGCTCAAAAACTCTTTTCAGATTTAGAAAAGGGGTTCTTTTTGGAATTACCAGAAAACAACATGTATCACAGCGGTGAAGCAATGATAGTGGGAATAAGTGACGGAAGCGATTATTTCGGGATCGTCGCTGGTTACAGCACAAGAAAACGAGATGAACGAACAGGACAAGTTTTATCCGTTGGCAAAGTCGATCCTATAACTGGAAGGATCACTCAGGATTGCATACTTATTTCTAGAATAGGATTTAATAGTAAAGGCAATAATTTAGATAGAATTCTAGATTCCCTAAATCGTGCTTCGGTTGACCCAACTCTTACTCGAACGATCTATGAATACTGCATTTCGACTGGGGAGAGTGTAAGATGGCCAAGTCCCACTGACCAACCGAGAACAGAATAACTGGAAACAGAAAACTGAGAACTGAAAACAGATAACTGACTATTGCTCCATAAGGTATTTCTCAACCTCGAGGGCGGCCATGCAGCCAAAGCCGGCGGCGGCCTGCCGCGCAACATCGACATCGCGACGCGTGGACGTAGACCACGGGAGCGACGAGATTGTTGCAGCCGGGAAATTAAACATTATTGATTCATTAGCCATTTTTCTACCTCTAAGGCTGCTTGACACCCAAAGCCGGCGGCGGTCACTGCTTGTTTGTATGTTGCGTCATGGACATCCCCTGCGACAAATACATTGTCTATATTTGTTTTCGTATGTTCGCGAACCTTGATGAACCCTTGCGCGTCCGTTTCAATACCTTTGAAGGAGCCTGAATTTGGCAGGTGTCCTACAGCCACAAATATTCCGTCGATCGGCATTTCTGAAACTTCATTTGTTTGATTATTCTTTATTTTAGCTCCCTCAACTTTATTCTCTCCCAAAATTTCGGTAATTTCCGAGTTAAACATTAATTTAATTTTTGGATGTTCCTTGACTCTCTTCTGCATTATTTCTGAAGCTCGAAAACTATCGCGTCGATGTATTATAGTTACCTCGTTTGCGTACTTTGTCATGACTAGCGCCTCTTCCATCGCGCTGTCTCCTCCTCCAACAACAATCACGTTTTTGTTTCTGAAGAAAGGCCCATCACACGGCGCGCAGCTTGAAACTCCGCGTCCGATTTTTTCTTTTTCACCCGGCACATCAAGCCATTTGGTATCGGCTCCTGTTGCAATTATCACTGTTTTACTTTGATATTCTTTATCGTCATCCGTCTTTATTTTAATTGGTGACGAACCACTTGTGGTGAACGCAGTCGAACCATAATCCGCAGATTTAAAATCTACGTCGATAATTTCTGCCCCGTGGTGCTCTGCTTGTTTTCTAAATGCAGTCATCAAGTCCGGACCTTGAATGCCCTCGGGAAAACCTGGATAATTTTCGACCAAAGTGGTCAGTTGAAGTTGCCCTCCCCAGGTGCGACCTGCTATTACAAGCGTTTTAAGGTTTGCTCGAGTGGTATAAATTGCAGCCGTCAAACCGGCTGGCCCGCTTCCTATAATTATTACGTCAAACAATTCCATAAATTAAAGACGATAGAAGGTTGAGTAAGAAGATAGTAGTCGAAGATGGAAAATCGAAGATAGAAAACTTTATCATCTACCGTCTAGCTTCTAAACCTACCCTCTATATTCTATCATCTACCGTCTAGCTTGCTAGTGCTGCGTCGATATTCTGCTTAAACTTCTCTCTCGGCTGTGCTCCAATCATTGTACTTTCGGGCGCACCATTCTTAAAAATCATAATTGTCGGAATTGACATAACTCCAAAATTTCCAGGAACAGTCGGATTGTCGTCAACATCCATTTCAGCGACTTTAATTTTCCCTGCGTACTCCTCCGCAAGTTCGTGGACTAATGGACGAACCATTTTACACGGCTGGCACCATTCTGCCCAAAAATCAACTAGAACAGGCATATTTGATTCTAGAACTTCTTTCTGAAAAGAATCATCTGTGAGATTTACAACGCCCATGAGGTTATCAGTATATAATAAATGCAAACATGTGACAAGTAACAGTAAATACTACAAATACAGTACCAATACTACCAATTTCCAATATTTCAATGATTCATTGAATTATTTGTAGTATTTGTGGCATTTGTAGTATTAAGAGTTGCGAAGCAACTCTCTCACTTCCTCATCTTCAACCTGTGGGAATTCGCGGTAGAACTGCCCGACCGCATGAAAATCCTCGGGAGTTTCCACCGAAATTATTTTGCCGAAATATTTTCCGAGTTCGTGTTTTGTTCTTTTTGAAATAACAGGCGTTGCCAAAATAATTTTAGACGAACCCAGCTTATTGAGAATCAGTGATGCTGCGATCGCCGTTGCGCCTGTTGCCACTCCGTCATCAACAACGATCACGCCTTTTCCGCGCACATCCGGTACATCAATTCCTAAGGCCTCCTCCCGCTTACGAATCGCGTCTTTTGTTTGTTTTAGTAACTTCGTCCTCTCCTTTTTTGAGATATTAAAAATCGAAATTAAATTCTCGTCCCAGAAAACAACACTGTCTGACCCCGTCGCCCCAATTGCCAACTCAGGATTGTTTGGGGTTCCTATTTTTTTAACAATTAAAATCTTGAACGGAATTTTTAAAACTTCGGAGACTGTTTTACCAACAATGACTCCCCCCCGGGGAATACAAATGATTACCGCATTTTTGAGGTTTTTCTCACGTAACAATTTCACCGCCAGCCGCATTCCTGCCTCTTCACGATTTACAAACATAAAACTAAAATGGCTATATAGCTAAAAATGGCCACATTGATTCTTTAACCATGCAACCATGTAACTAAAACCATTTAGCTATTTATTCTTGTACTTACTTATAATGTGATTTGATTTGGAACAAGATATAAAATCCGATTAACGCTCCTGTTACTCCACCCACTGAAAAATATATAACTGCCGAGATAAGACTCACTACTTCGCTCCAGAATAAAAATCGCCATCCGGACATTTTGCGTGCGCGTGTTCCAGGAAAAGCAGCAAGAAGTAATCCGCTCGAAACGAGAGCCAAAAGTGACCCTATTACTCCATTAGCAGCAGTCCCTATTCCTCCTCCAATTGCAACAAAAGGCGCCAAAACTGTGAGGACTCCAAATGCCGCAATTGATCCAAGAACTCCTAAGGCTCCAAAAACCAGAGCGATCCACGGAGTAATTTTTACGATAACATCAGTCCAGCTTTTTGGGAGAGGCGGTAATTTTGAATACCACTCTTCAACCGTATTAACTATTTGATTTGCATCTGTCTTTGCCATTTGTAAATTCACCACCTTTCTTTAACTTACAGTTTAACTATATCAACGAACAGAGAGAATAATCAAGACCCCCCTAAAATCCCAAACCGAGCTGACTCTTTTTTTGCGTCTTCTCAGTCTCCTCTTCGTTGCTCCATATCGCGACTTTACCATACTCTCCGTCAAAACCGGGTTCTATCTTTATATTTCGCGCACGAACGCGCTCTACTCCTTGTGCGACGCGGTCTCCTGCGACGTTTCGTATTTCGGCAAGCGCGACGCGGAATAAAACTTCGTGTTCTGAACCAAAGTGGTTAACCAGCCGATCAAAAACTGTCAAAACCGTCGCTGTTGCGGTACCAGCATGTAAACTTTCTGATAAAATCTCAAGAAGCGGGACGAGCGAAACGTACGGCGGCCGCCGGCCCTGAAGGGCCTCCGGCCCGGAGGGGGACATCCACGTGACTCCGAACTGGTCTTGTCTGGGCTTAAAATTATTCGCGACAACATTTGCAAGCTCCTCAACGCGATTCATAACCCCAACAGTCAAGGGCTTATGACAAACCGGACAAGTTGTCCCTTTTGAACGGTCTTCATCAGGCGAATAAGAAATTTTGCAAAGTCTGTGCCCCGTATAATGATATTTCCCCTCTTCAGGATAAAATTCGATAGTATAAGCAATTTTAAAGACGCGCTCATTTCCGCGGACAAACGAATTCAAAATATTATCATAAGTTATTTCGTTATTCGTTATTCGCTCGTCGTTCTTCGTTTTTAATACGGTTGCTTCGCGCCCCATCTTCTGCATTGAATGGGCGTCAGAAAAAGACACGATCGAGCGCGTCTCAAGTTCGTTAATCCTCCAATTCATGGAAGGGTCGCTCGAGAGGCCCGTCTCAACTGCAAAAATATACTTGGCAAACTCACCAAAACAATCGCCTATCCTATCATATCCTGAGCGCGACCCGTAAAGCGAAAACCAAGGGGTCCAGATGTGACACGGAATAATTGCTATTTTGCGGTCTATTTCAAACAAGACTTGTGCCAAAACTTTGGAAGACAAACCTAAAATCGGCCGGCCGTCAGAACCCAAATTAATGCCCATTTTCAGTAACGTTGAATTAATTTTTTCTGCGACTTCGAACGATGGCGCAAAGATTAAATTGTGAATTCTGTGAGGACCGCCATTGTCAGAATAAATGGCCGAGACTTCTGTTGAAAGCATAAAATATGGTCCCAGAAATTCCTTGCCCGCAAGTTCACCTAGCTCTTGATCTGCCTGTTTTGTATCTCTTAGCTTATAAATTCCCGAACCTGTCTCCTCAAGTAATGAACGAGCTTCGCGGAACCAAATTGGATGAGTAAAATCGGCAACAGATAAGATGTTTATCCCCTTCTTCCTCCCCCAAATATACATATTCGCAAGATTCATTCGCTGGGATACCGCCCGGGAGAATCTAGAGTGCAAATGAAGATCCAAAACGAGTTCCATTGTGGATAATTAAACAAGAATCAAACTCAAGTTGCAAGGGGTTTAAGTGGCTTGGCGAACTTGCCTAGTGATTATTAATTTTTTATCAGGCAGAGGATCGTAATTTCTTGCTTCTTGCCTAAACGCTTCCATTTCTTGAACCATTTCTCCTATATTTTGACCGAAGAAGCGATTATTATGTGCAGATTCGCGCCTCCACTTTGCCAGGCGATTTATTTCCGCGACTACCTCCGGAGCACGAACCGCCTCATCCATCATGCGAACAATTTCTTCAGCCGTTGGCATTCTACCCGTAGGTTTTGGTAATTCGGGTGTAGATTCTTTTTCAATCCTTGCCATAATTATTTACTTATAAATTTTCTTACCGCTTCTTTCATGTCATCGTAAAGGTCAATCGATACATTAGGATCACCATCGTGACCGGTTCCTGGACCAGGAATATTTAAAAAGTTTTGATATCTTATGTATGCCCCTTGATGAGCCGTTGTCCCTCCATATTTTTTTAAAATAGCAATTCCATATCGGCCAGGTTCATCTGATAATCCAAATGCCCGTTCTAGATTTTGAGTCCTCATAAGGATTCTACCCTGGGAAAATTCATTACGGCTTTGCACCACCTTCCAGTCTACTGCCCAATAATCAGAACCTTGTCTAAAATCGGATATAGAAACCTCTGCTGCGATCCCTTTTATTTTTAACTTGTTCGAATCGTACTCCTCTTGATCTTCTCGAACTAACATCATTTTATTGGCGTGAGGATGGCACCACATTGGCATCCAACCGTTGCTTTCTGGAGCCGGAGGAAAGTTTGCGTCAAGACCCCACATCTCTCTATCTAACGTACTAATTCCAGGATCAAGTTCGTTTGCCATACCGCATTTATACACCCCGAAGAACAATCTTGCAAGAGGTTTTATTTTTTTATTTCGCCATTTGGAGCGCAGTGCATGAGAAATGAGCGAACGTACAGGGGGAGGCCCAACGAATTGTTGGAGGGGGAGGCTTTCCCCCGCTAGCGAACGAAATTTCGAAAGCACGAGCTACACATAGCGAGAGTTTTTGGTTCTTTTGTCGGCACAAAAGAACAGAGAAAAAATTGTTATAATATCCTCGTGCAGACTGTTGGTGATGTTTTAAAAAAGTTTGATCCTGTTAAAGATAAATATATTAGCCGTGAATTTCAGGCATACGGCATCTATTTGTCTGAAGAATTAAACGACTACAAACACAAATCCCTTTATATTAAACTCGCCAAAACCGTCCACCGCTCAATTCTTGATAAAGCTCTATCCTATTGCAAAGATGCACGAACAGACACCCCCAACAAAGGCGCCCTTTTTATGTGGAAAATGAAACAATTGAAGGATGAAATCAAAAAGTAAACCATTCGAAAAAGTGTACGAATTGGTTCGAAAAATCCCCCCTGGAAAGATCACCACCTACGGTGCGATCGGGAAGAAATTGAACATGTCACCTAGAGTAGTCGGCTACGCCCTGCATGCGAATCCTGACGGCGCGGCAATTCCCTGCCATAGAGTTGTAAACCGCGACGGCCGCGTCGCCCCGGGCTATGCCTTCGGCGGCCCGGGCATTCAGAAAAAAAGACTCGAACAAGAAGGCATAAAATTTAAAGATCAAGCCCACGTAGACCTAAAAAAAAATATATTTTAACTATTGAGCGGGAAACCAAACATCTTGAGCGGCAAGAGCTGCATCTTTGAGCATGTTAATTGCGAGTTCTTTAAAGTAGGTTTTCATAGTTGATTGAACTTTGTCTCTTTCGGTTGGTATAACAGAAAAAACGCCGTCGGCAGCGCCGATAAGTTTTTCTCCTTCCAATTTTTTAAAAGATTCTCTAGCCGATTCAGAAATAGTCTACTTATCGTCGTCTAAAAATCTTGACAGGAACGGAGCTGCCACACTAGCTGCTTTTAGTCCTTCTCTTAACCGTGTTTCATCTTGAGGTATTCCTCTTGCAGAAATAACTATAAACGCTGCAAGAATTTCATGATCTTGGGGTTGAAATCCTACTAATTCCGATCCTAGCCTTTCACGTGCTTGCATAAAATTGTTGGCAGCAATTATTTGTTAACGGATAATATCATTGCGGACTTTACTTGTCAATATTGAAACCCATTTTCTTGCACTGAGATCATTCGAACATGGGCGGGGCTCTTATTCGGTGTTACATTCCCGAGGCTGCTGGAGGAGGGGTTCCCGGATCTTCTCCACCTGTTGGTTGGTCACTACCACCCATTGGTGGTTCAGGTGCCGGAGGAATAGGCGGGATTGGCGTAGGTATTGATGGCGCAGGTGGTGGTGTTAGGGGAGTTATTGGTTCAGCCGGTACTCCTGGCCCGCCAACTGGCGGATTAGTAGTTGAATCGTCTTGCATATTATATATTTTATAACACAATTAAAAATAGGCTGTCAATACCCAATATTTTCGCGCGAAGGGTTATTTTCTCTTATATTGCTGTTTGTAGAGTTTTTTGATTTCGCTGACTGTGGTTGCGTCTTCTGCCCGCTTGTCTGCTCCGCGGAACTTGACTAAGCGCGGGAAGCGCAGGGCGTATCCAATTCCATTTTCCTCTCCTGCCGTGTGAATTGGAGATTTGGTAATTTCATCTGCATAAATCTCGAGCACAACTGCGGGCGTTACCCAAAAAGAAGGTTCTATTTTTGAATTTACGCGCGCGGGCTTATGCGTTACGCGGCTTTTCTCAGCCAATTTATTTACTGTTCTGAATTCCTCATCGGTCAGCCCAGTCCCGACTCTTGAGATTGTTACGAACTCATCTTTTTTCTCATCGTAAATTCCAACGAGCAAACCCCCAACACCAAATTCCGTACGTTTTCCTTTTCCGGAATAAACTCCCAGCAAAACGCAATCGATTGTATCGCTCAACTCCCCTGACTGGCTCCGCTTAAACTTTATCCAGTGAAATCCCCGGCCGCCCGCTTTGTAAGGCGCGTCCAATTTCTTAAGCATCAAACCTTCAAGCCCCTCAGAAACGGCTTCGTTAAAGAATTCCAAAATTTGTTTCGGAGTGGATAATACCCGTTCCTCTGCCTTACGGATTACTAAGTTCCCGCTGTGGATAATATTTTCTAGATGTTTGCGCCGCTCAGAATAAGGAAGCTGTGTAATATCTTTCCCATCAAGATACAGGATGTCGAATGCAAAGACAGCGAGCGGCAATTTTTTTGCCATTGCCTCAACCTCGTGTTTTCTCCTTCTTTTTGTCGTTTCCTGAAAAGGTAAAAACTCATTCGTCAAAGGATTATACGCAATCGCCTCGCCTTCCAAAATTGCAGACTTTGCTTTAAGTTCGTTCTTTGCGGCTTTAACAATCTCCGGAAACGCATGAGTCATGTCTTCAAGATTTCTTGAAAAGAGATGAACCTCGTCGTCATTTTTGTGGATCTGAACGCGAAACCCGTCAAATTTTGGTTCGGCGGCGAACTTTTCGCCAAGCCTTTTTACTGCCTCTTCAGCATTCGGCATTCGTTCAGCCAAAGCCGGACGAACAGGTTTTCCAACAATTAATTTGATCTGCGCGATGCCGCGCTCTCCTTTTTTGTAAAATGTTTCGGCGACGAACCCCAAATCACTTGTTTTATTGTACGCATCCTCAAGTTGTGGCCTGAGTTTTTTATCTCCGGTTTTAGCAATCGATAATGCATCAAGAACTGTCGGATCCCCTATTCCAAGACGCAAAGTCCCGATTGGAATATTCACTACGTGCTTTACTGAAACCGAATCTAGATCTTTCAGGAGATCTGCTAAAATTCCTATTTTTTTATCAACCGACCCTTCTCCGCCCGTTTTTGCAATCGAATGCAAGCATTCGAACACCTGTTCGATTGATAAATTTTTGCCTTTCGAACCTTTTTTCTGGGCTAATTTCTGTGCGGCCGACCCCATGTTTCCGAGTAAACGATACGAACGGATCACTTCTTCTTTCGTGGAATCGAATGCGCGGGCGATAGCGAGTGCTACCAGATTCTCTGACATTCCAAATTCAGTCGGTTCGTAAAACGGCGCTACCCTACCCTGAATTAAATAGGCGATTTTCCCAATCTCTTCATCAGTGGCTTTTTTTAATAGTTCCGACAAAATCGCCGTCAGCTCAAGCCTCTTTGAGGTTGCCTCCAATTTTTCAAAATATTCTGCAAGCTCCCTAAATTTCATATTTCTTCTCTAATTCTTCCCTCTCCGCTTCTCCCAGAATTTCTATTCCCGATATGGATATGAAGCCTAAAGGCAAATTCCGTGCCAAAACAAACTCATCCGCAGATTTTTCTTCTCCTGGGAAAAATGTAGACCCCTCAAAAATACTACTGTTAAAATAAACTACTACACCATGCATTTGATCAAGTTTTTGATTAAGCTCCCCTATGTCAATGTTCTTAGCTATTAATTGCTCTCTAAACCGCCTTGCCCCCTTTAAGTTCCTTCTGTAATTATTTTCTCTTTGTTCGGTATTTACCCCTAGAATTCCATCCATTTCTTTTAACTCTTCTAAGACGTACGCATCATAATCTAGATCTAGAGCGCCTTCTAGTGCAAAGAGATCGACTTCTGCCGCTGGCATACCCAACAGATTCGAAACCTCATCTTCTATCGCATGAACATTTGCATAGCCTTTTGCACTTTGATGTCCATTTCTGGTAGTTAACTCTCTTTTTGTTGCTCCAAACCTCTTTGCATTTTCAATAAGTAGATTATAAAAACTAGGTTTTACTCTTCGTAAGTTCCCTCCCAAAGCATTGAAATAATATAGCAGACCACCGCTCTTTCTGAATTCTCCCCGATAACCTAGTCGAGAATTATTAGGATCATTTTCTGGAATTGGAGGAATACTGCCGTTTTCCAAAATCTTTAAAAACGTTGGAAGACCTGTCCCATACGCAGCTACTGCTTGCTGATTAAAGCCTGTTTCGAGCCATCCCCTCACCTGTTCTCGTCGAACTATTTCTGGAGGCATTGACCCTTGGACATCTTTTCCTTGCGATGCGTCCATAATTTTAAATTTTGGATTGTAATTTTGAATTTTGCATTTTGATTTTTGAATTAGTCTTTGGTCATTACATACTTTACACCCTTTGTGACTCCTTGCTTTTTAAGCAACCCCTTTTTAACTAAATCCTGAACTTCGCGAAGAACCGTATCTTCAGAAACCATTGGAAATATTGTTCCATATGCATTATTTTCTATATACCCGTTTTCCTGGATGTATTCGATTATCTTGAGTTGGCGCTCTGAGAGCATCACGGGGCCGCCGAGTTTCTTTTTGAGATTCGAGTCTATCGAGATATGCTCTATCCTTTCTTTAATTTTTGAGAGTTCAACCGCAAGACACTCGGTAAAATAGGAAAGCCATTCTGTTTGGTCCCCTCTTTTTTGCTCAACTGACTGCAACGCTTCATAATATGCATCAGGGTCGCGGTCAAAATGCTCTTCGAGTGAAAAAAAGTGACGTATATCATACCCCATATGATAAAGAACCAGCATTGAAAGCGCGCGTCCTACCCTTCCATTCCCGTCAAGATAGGGATGGATGCGGACGAATTCGTAGTGAACTATCCCCGCTTTTAAAACCGGGTGAAGATCTGAATCCTCGTGGATAAATAAAACGAGTTCTTTCATTTGCCACGGGACTTCGACTGCTTTTGGCGGCTTAAAAGCCACATCGCCGGTGATTGAATTACGGATTACCACCTCTTTTTTGCGATATTCTCCGCCCTCATCGTCCGGCAAAACTTTGTTAATAACAATTTTGTGGAGTTCGGCAATTGTATCCTCATCAATTTTCGAACTTGTTCGTTTGTCTATGTACTCAAGAACTTTTCTGTAATTTATTACTTCCTGAACATCCCGATCGCGCGCGACAATTCTCTCTCCCTCTAAAATTTTTTGAACCTGAACAAGCGACAACTCATTTCCTTCAATGTGTGTTCCGAAATGGGTGGTGCGAACAAGCGCCTCATCCTGAAATTTTTTCTCCCAGTATGGCAAGAGCGGCGCGTTCTCAATAATTTCGCGCGCGGCCTCAACAGCTCCAATATTTTTTAAGATTTTATTGTTGATACTAAAAGTCGGAACGTACATACACGGGGTTAATCCTCAAGCTTCTCGACCAAACTCGACAACTGGACAGTGATAATAATCGCAATGAGAGAAATGACGAGTGCATAAATAATAAGAGAAATAAGGCCCGCATTGCCGGGAAGATATTTTTTTATGTAGTTATTAACAATCTCTTGTATCAAGTTGTTCCAGGCAAGAGCCGCAACCAACCCAAGTCCGGAAGTAGCCAGGGCTAACATTTGCTTTGCAATCTCTTTATGTAATTTCTTACTGGCCATAGTAATCATTTTACCACACGAGCTTAATTTGTGGTATCATTCGGATGCATTCGGACTAAACATTCGGACAAATTTGTATGAGGATAATCCGTTTGAAATTAACTAATTTCAGGAGTCATAAATCTGCCGTATTTGAACCCTCGTCCACAACAGTAATCATTGGCCCAAATACTGCAGGGAAAACCAATATTCTTGAGGCGATTTATATTTTGTCTGCCGGAAAATCGTTCAGGGCTCACCATGATAAAGATACGATTCGGGAGGGATCGGATTTTGCAAATGTTGAAGCGGTCGTCACTAATTCTCCTTCAAACGACGAACTACGAACTAATAACCAACTAACCAAACTTAAAGTTATTTTTTCTCTTCAAAAAGGATATTTGTCCAAAAAATTTTTGGTAAATAACGTTTCTCGCAGGCAGCACGATTTTACTTCAAATTTTGTTTCGGTTTTGTTTACTCCGCACGATATCGAATTAATCACCGCCTCACCCTCCACACGTCGAAAGTATATCGATTCTATTCTTTATCAAGCAGACAATAATTATCGAACAGCCTTATCAGTTTATGAACGCGCGCTCAAACATAGGAACCGCATGTTGTACGATATGCGCGAGGGCAAAAAGCAGTATAAGACTTCTGACTTTGACTATTTCAATAATATTTTGATCCAACAAGGTTCGGTCCTCACTTCAAAGCGCGAAGAGTTCGTGGATTTTGTGAATAAGGCGAACAAGGATATTTTTAACTTTACCCTTTTTTATGACAAAAGCATTATGTCAACCGAAAGATTGTTCAAATACCATTTTGAGGAGCAAGCGGCGGGAGTAACTTTGGTTGGTCCTCAGCGCGACGACTTTAAATTCTATTTTCCCCGAACAGAAAAGCCAATCCAGGAATTCGGCTCCCGCGGCGAGGAAAGACTAACAATTTTTCAACTGAAAGTGCTTGAAATT
>JBGOVI010000014.1:0-16858 GCA_041478035.1 Patescibacteria group bacterium | reverse complement strand
TATTGGAGCCTATTGAACCTTCTTCCAATTTTACTTTTTGGCATTATTTCATTGGTTTTTACAAAAACTAAAACAAAAGCGTCGCCTAAATTTTTCATAAACACAAGACAGCTCGCACATGTGAATCCGGAAAGTCCGCGGATATCTGTTGTCCTGCCGGCATATAACGAGGCAGGCTTTATAGAAACAACATTGAAGAGTCTGCTCGCGCAAACTTACAAAAATTTTGAGCTAATAGTTGTTGACAATAATTCGACAGATAATACCGGTGAAATAGCAAAAAAATATGGAGCGAGAGTTATAGTAGAACGGCAAAAAGGCGTTGCTTGGGCGAGACAGGCCGGGTTTATGGTAGCAAAAGGCGCGATTATTGCCTGTACTGACTCAGATTCCGTAGTGAGCGAGAATTGGGTTGAGAAACTAGTGCAGGCTTTTGAGCGCGACCCTGAAATAGTTGCCTTTGGAGGGTTGGGATGTCTTTATTCGGGCCCTGTTACGGCTCGCGCTGCTGGAAGATATCTTTTCCCTGCATTTTGGATAATGGACCGAATTCTGTCAGGAGGGTGGAACCTTAATGGGTTTAATTTAGCAGTTAGACGTGAAGCTTTTAAGAAAATTGGAGGTTTTAGGACGGATATGACTCTTGGAGAAGACATAGATCTATCGAAGAGACTTAGGGAAGTTGGGAGAATTGCGGTTGATGCAAATTTAATGGTTTTCGTCTCAGGTAGAAGATATGACAGGGGGCTTATCGCAGGAGTTATGACATATGCGCCCTCTTACGTCATGCGAGTATTATTTAAAAAAGATAAGTTTTTAACATTTCCGGCTATAAGGTCTGGCAAACAAACCAGCTCAAATCTATCCTTCCTGCCTCTAAGCGCTCTACTATTGTTTCTAACTGCTTTATTCTACTTCTCAAACCGCCTGCGATTTTAGTAAGCTGCTTATTCGAGGTTTTTGTAGATGACAACAAGAAGAGATAGGAAAGGAACGGCAAGGAGTGCTCCAACCGGCCCCAAAAGTTTCCCACCTGTTATTATCCCGATAATTATGACAATTGGATTAAGCCCCACAGCTTTCTGCATAATGCGCGGCACAAGAACGTGGCTTTCAAAAAACTGCATTAAGATATATGACCCGGCAACTACCGCGGCAAGGGGAAAAGAAATAGTTAGAGCAACGATAATTGCTGGAATAGCAGCAACCGTTGGTCCAATTGTTGGGACAATTTCAAGAAGACCTGCAACCACAGCAAGCGGGAGTGCAAATTCAATCCCGTAAAGAGTTAAAAAAATCCAGGTCATAACGCCTATAAAACCCGATAAAATTATTTGGCCCCGGAGCCAGTTTCCAAGCTTGTCCTCAACTTTTTCAAGAGTCGATGCGACTTTTGCACGGTCGCGCTCTGGAAAAATCGCGGCAAAACTTTCCTTTACTGCCTCTCTGTAAACCAGGAGATAGAAAGAGATTACGAAAATACTTATAAGAGCAAAAACTCCGCCAAATACCCTTCCCGTTATCGACAATATTCCGCTGCTCAAATTTCCAAATTCGGCAGTTGCAATAGGCGCAAGGCTCGAGCCGTCGATCCTGAGTCCCAAAATGTTTGCCGAGTCAATTATGTAGACAGGAAGTTTTGCAAACAAAAGCCCGATTTGAATAATGAAAAAAGGCAGGAGCGAAACGATTAAAAGTACAATCAGGGCAATTGTTAATACGTATGGAATTAGAATTGCAATCGGTTTTGGGATTTTTTGGCGTCTTAAAAATTCAACATACGGCGCAATCGCGGCCATCAAAATGTACGAGACAAAAAGTGCGACTAAAACTTCTCTTATCTCAATAACAAGCCACGCCGCGGCCACAATTAAAATAGCCGCTAGAACCTGATTTTGTAAAATGTAACCGAATATTTTACTACGCATAAGGCAATTATACCTAAGAGTATCACGAGTATCAAATGTATCACGAGTACCACGAGCAATTTCCCCGTGATACCCTTTGTGTTGTTGTATAATCAAGCAAGATGTCGAATCTTGTTCTGTTTGACATTGACGGAGTACTTTTTGACCCGGAAAAATTCGGTAAGCTAATCCGCGCCGAGTTCGTTAAAATTCTAAACACCAGCGAAGAAGAGCTAATTCGTGCGAACGCTGATTACTACGCAAAACTTGAGACTACGACCGATTTTAACCCGCGCGAGATCGCAAGTTATATCGCAGACCATTTTAATGCGGATCAAAAAGCTCTAGATCAAGTATTTTGGGAAAACGATGAAATTTACAAAGGGGCAATTTATCAGGACGTCTCAGAAACTTTAAAAAAACTTTCAGGAAAACATACTCTCGGAATTTTTTCACAAGGAGACGAGGAGCTTCAGAGAAGAAAGCTTGATGCTTCAGGAATCAAAAAATATTTTAAAGATGAACACATAATAATAAGCTCGAGAAAACTGTCAGATGAGGCGATTGAACTCTTGCCCCGCGATGCGACGGTGATCGACAACAAGCACGATGTCGTGACTGTGCTCCAAAAGTTCGCCAACGTTATTTGGCTAAACAGAAAAACAGAAGACTCGGATCCCGAGATTAAGACGATCCACACGCTCCACGAACTAATAACTAATAACTAATAACAAGAGTTATAATACTTTTATGGTAATTTTGGGAATAGATCCGGGGATAGCGAGAACTGGATGGGGAATCATCGAAAAATCTAAAAGTCATAAGTTACAAGTTATAAGTTATGGGTGTATAGAGACCGCGGCGGGATTACCGATTGAAAGAAGATTGCAGACAATCCGCGAGGAGCTTATTCGAATTATAAAAAAATATAAACCGGAAGTTTTGGGAATCGAAGAACTATTTTTCAATACTAATGCTAAGACGGCGTTAATTGTTGGGCAGGCCCGAGGCGTAGTTATTGTAACCGCGGCAGAACTTGGTTTGGAAGTTTTTTCCTATACTCCACTTCAAGTGAAAGCTGCAGTTACGGGATATGGTAGGGCGGAAAAAGCTCAAATGGGAAAAATGGTAAAAATGCTTTTAAACTTACCAGAAATCCCAAAGCCCGATGACACAACAGACGCTCTTGCAATAGCAATCGCCTGCGCATATACGAAGAAGTTCGGCTAAAACCTTGTGATATAATCGGATTATGGATGATAATGAATTTTCCGAAGGAGAAAAACTCTCTCCATATGAAAAATTAGAGGTAGTCGCTAAGGAGTATTTAGAAAACCCATTTAAACCGGAAGCAGTGACGAACTTTTGGCAAGCCTTTTGGCAAGTTCCTCGAGGAGAATTCGCGAATGACACGGAGACCTTTGAGGTCCCTGATTGCAATTGGACAAAAGAAGAACTACAAGAGCCGATGTTTGATGTTGATGGTAGTCCTGTTCCTTCATTGATGGCATGCATCCCTGAGGAACTAAGAGGGAGAGAAGGCCTTATTAAATTGGGCAAAATGTTTTCTGTGATGCCTATAATGGGTAATCCAAGCAGAGTTCCAGATGCTAATACTACTATAAATAATGATTCTACCTCTGATAAAACAGGATATGTAAAGGTAGAGGCTGGGTTAACAGCGCTTGATACTAAAGGTAAAACAGATGATGAGATAAGAGCGATTTTTGCTTCACACGGGGCTCAGGGACAAAGACTTGCAACCTTTATTATTGCCTCTCAGGCATCCCGGGTTCTAAATGGAAGTTTATTTGATCAGGCCAGAAGTGGTCCTGGGCAACAAGTAAAGTCCGAGACTAAACTGTTGGGGTCTGTAAACGCGGATGGAAGTCCGGTTCGTGCTAGATATCAAGATGGTAATTTGATTCTAAATTCGGTAAATAAACATGCAGGGCTTCGCATGCTGGGTGAGCGAATTTCAGTTGGAGTTCGATCCGAAAAATCTAAATAGGTTACTGCCTCTATGTTATAATCGATCCACTTCCGTCAAAGGCGGACTAACGCATGATTGGATACCTCAATGGTTCAATAATAATAAGAGATGACCCTTACATTATTCTTGATGTTAACGGGGTTGGATATAAGATTCATGCAACATCCGATATTCTTTCTTCAATTGGCGAGCCAGGTTTGTCCGTCAAAATATTTACCTACACTCACGTCCGTGAAGACGCGCTGGAGCTTTACGGATTCTCAAAATACGCAGACCTCAAACTGTTCGAAGCCTTGATAAATGTTTCAGGCGTTGGTCCCAAAACCGCGATTGGGATTTTTGCGATCGGATCTACGGAACAGATCATGAATGCAATAACGACAGCTGATGTCTCTTTTTTCACTGGCGTTCCAAGGCTCGGAACAAAAAATGCGCAAAAGATAATAATTGAGCTTAAAAATAAAGTCGGCGGCGGAGAACTTGACTTGACCAATGCTTCGTCTGCCAGCAGGAACGAAGTATCCTCTGCTCTAAAAACATTCGGGTTTACAAGTACTGAAATCAATGAAGCAATTAGAAACATCGACGGCGCAAAATCGGTTGAGGAACAAATAAAATTGGCGCTGAAGTATCTAGGGAAATGAATAATGAATAATGAATAATGAATAAGGTTAAAGTTAAAGGTTCGATTGTTGAACAGGACACAACGCCTGAAGAGGAAGTAATTTTTACTTCGCTTAGAGTTTCTGACTGGGTGGACTTTGTCGGGCAAGAGCAAACTAAGCGTTCTATTCAAATAGGAATTCGGGCGGCGAAAAAAAGAAAAGAGCCGCTGGAGCACGTTCTTCTTTATGGGCCGCCGGGACTTGGTAAAACCACGCTTGCACATTTAATTGCAAAAGAAATGGGGTCCAATATTCGTATTACATCAGGCCCCGCAATTGAGCGCGCCGGAGATCTTGCTTCAATCTTAACGAATCTTGAGCCGGGAGATGTTTTATTTATCGACGAAATTCATCGTCTCAATAAAGTCGTTGAGGAAACTCTCTATCCCGCGATGGAAGATTACTGTCTTGACATCGTAATCGGCAAGGGCCCGAGTGCGCGGACCGTACGTTTGGATCTTCCGCACTTTACAATAATTGGCGCAACTACACGCGCCGGAATGTTGTCAGGCCCCTTGCGCGATCGCTTTGGAGTCGTTCACCGGATGGTTTTTTACTTTCCGAAGGATCTCGAAATAATAATTGGGAAGGCCGCAAAAAAATTAAAAGTAAAAATTGACAAAAAATCAATTAGTGAAATCGCAAAACGCGCTCGAGGAACTCCGAGAATTGCCCTCCGCCTTCTTAAGCGATCAAGAGACTACGCACAGGTTCATGGAGATGGAGATATTACGTTCGATTTAAGTGAAAAAGCGTTGAGTTTGATCGAGGTTGATTCTCTTGGTCTTGACAATCTTGACCATCGTTATCTCAAAAGCATTATTGAAAAACATGGAGGGGGCCCGGTTGGCGTTGAAACAATCGCCGCGTCTTTGGCTGAGGATGTCGGAACGATAGAGGAAATAGTTGAACCCTACTTGCTTCAGATCGGATTCCTCAAAAGGACAAATAGAGGAAGAATTGCAACTATGGAAACATACAAGCATTTGGGTTTGAAATTGCCCGGTAAGAAGAATGGTCAAGAAACACTTTTATAACCGCGGCTACGCAAATTACACCTCAAATTTGACAAACATTGGATAGTGATCAGAGAATCTTATCTTTGCAGATTTAATACTTTCTATTTTACAATTTCTTGAAAAAACATAGTCGGTTTGGTGACGTATTCTCCATTTCCTGTGCGTTATTAATTTCTTTTTTTGTCCAATTGCGAATCCGTGCTTTGCCATAAAACGAATGAGGCCCGCACGTCCTATAAGACTTGAATAGTTATAGTCACCTACAATAAGACTTGGCATGTTCACATATTTAAGAAGCTGTAAAGCCTCAATTGCAATGCCGAGCTGTTTTCTTCTTCTCGCATTCAGAGCGTGGGGTAAAAGATGTATGTTAATAACTATAAAATTTTTCCTTTCGTGTTTAAAAACGGTCAAAAGACTTGTGTATTTCGAATTATGCCTTGATATAAGCCTTGCGATAATGCTTGATCCAAGATCAACAATTGTTGCAAAATCGAGCGCGAGCTTTTCCTTATCATAAGCAGTCAGTTCTCCGTAGGTGGTATCCCCCTTTGTGTAAGACGGGGCATATTTATAGTTATACCCATGTTGATCAAGCCTCTTTTTAAAAGAGGGGATTTTTCCTTGGGGCATTTCCTGAAGACATATTATATCGGGCTTGGGAGAAAGTGACATTAGCCAATCCCCTGCTTCATCCAATCTCTTCCCCCATTCAATATTGTATGAAATAAGATCTAACACAAAATGTGATTATAGCAAATCTTCTGTTATTATATACCTATGGAGATGGCGACTTTGGCGGGTGGGTGTTTTTGGTGCACGGAGGCTATATTTAAAATGCTCCGCGGGGTTAATTCTGTTGAGTCGGGATATTCAGGCGGAGATCCGTCGGCTGGCGGAGAGAATCCGACATACGAACAGGTTTGCTCCGGCACTACGGGGCACGCCGAGGCAATTCAAATTAAATTCGATCCTAAAATTATTCCGTTCGAAAAACTCATCGAGATATTTTTCCACCTCCACGACCCCACTACTTTAAATCGCCAGGGGAATGATGTTGGGACGCAGTATCGCTCGTCGATTTTCTATCATTCAGATGAACAGAGAAGGACTGCTGAGGAGATTAGAGAAAAAATAAAACAAGAAGGCGTCTACCACCAACCCATTGTCACAGAACTTGTCCCATTCAAAAATTTCTATAAAGCAGAGGCAAACCATCAGAATTTTTATGGAAACAACCCAAATTATGGCTACTGCCGCGTAATAATTGACCCCAAAATCAAAAAACTCCTACGTGAATACAAAAATGAAGCCAAAGATTAGTATCCTCTATTGTTGGGCTGTTGGGGTGAGCTGTTTTGCGAGCCGAAGTTATAACCGCCGGGTTTGTTGAGAAAAAGAAAATAAATAGCGGCATAGATTATTCCGCCAATGACAAGATACGAAACTATCCACTGCCACAAAGGCCTTTTGCCATATTCACTTTTCTCAGTTGCCATAAATTAATAATGGCACTTCAAGCTTTTAATGTCAACCTCGGCCCGCTTCGCGATGCGAGTTTAATCTGAGTCAATGATTATTTACCAGGCGTTGGTGTGCCTCCGAATGCACGTAACATTGGATTCAACTGAATGGTTTGAGCGGTTACTGAACCGTCGGAATTTTGAGTTCCAAAAACCGCAACCGTTTCACCTTGTTTTAAATCACTTTTTGTGCCAGTTGCTGCCTTATTTATTGTTGTTGAACTGGAAACGACAACGATCTTCGTGCTTCCATCGCGCATCTTAACAGTTATCCCGCTTGCATCAACACTTACTATATCTCCTGCAACCGGTCTTGAGCCTCCATTTTGGCCAAAACGTCCCGTTCCTCCTGTTCTATTAAATCCCGCAGCTCCAGTAAATTGTCCTCTTTGCATTTTTTGGTATTGCATTCCTCCAAAAAATCCTATCGCTCCGACAACTACCGCGACAATTACAATCGTTAATATATTATTATTTTTCATGTTTATCACCCCCTTTTGAATTAATGATCAATTACCAAATTCCAATTAACCACTTCGATTCTCTCAGCGCAAGCAAACCAATTTCAAATTGTTTAATTCATTAATGTTTAAACATTACGCATTGGTTTGAAAATTGGTGCTTGACGAATTGGTTATTACTATTACTCATATCTTAAAGCTTCGATTGGTGATAGTCCTGCTGCTTTTCTTGCAGGATACCATCCGAATAAAATTCCTATCCCACCGCTTACCCCCAGCGCCAGCGCAATGGAAGATAGCGACAAAACAAAAGGCAGTTTGATTAAAGTTGAAATACCAAAAGAAACAACAACTCCAAGAATCATTCCGAATAATCCGCCCGCGAGCGTCAAGATTATTGCTTCGACCAAAAATTGAGAAACAATTGTATTTTTTTTGGCGCCTAGCGCTTTTCTGAGCCCTATCTCGCGCGTTCGCTCGGTAACAGTTACTAACATGATGTTCATAATTCCAATTCCGCCAACGAGAAGCGAAATCGCAGCAATTCCCGAGAGAAGCGCCGTGAAAGTTCCGGTAACTTGTGAGGCTGCGCCTAAGATATCGCTTTGCGACAAAATACTAAAATCGGCTTTTGACGGGTCAGAGAGTTTGTGCCGGGCAAGCAGTAAGTATCCCACCTGATTTTCAGCCTCTGTCATAACGTCAGCGCTCTTAGCCGCAACAGAGATACTTGATAGGAAGTCCTGGCCTAAAACTTGCTTTTGTGCAGTTAAAAGGGGAATCAGAATTCTATCGTCCTGATTTTGAAAACCGCTCCCGCCTTTTGAAACAGTTACACCGATAACGCGGAAAGCAAGTTTGTTAATTCTTATAGTTTGTCCAACGGGATCTGCATTTCCAAAAAGATCTGATGCTGTCTGCGGTCCTAAAACCGCGACTTTACCAAGCGCTTGGTTATCAGCGGCTGTTATAAAATTTCCCTGAGACAAAGTCACATTGTGAACCGTGGCGTATGCGTCTTCCGCGCCAACAACTTGAGTATTTGTATTTGTTCCGGCGGCAGAAACCTGTGCGCGGCTTGTGACTTCCGGTGAAATTGCTTGGACGTCAGTTATTTGCGGTGATGTACCAAGCGCTTTTGCATCATCGTAAGTTAGGGTTTGATTTGATCCCTCGGCTGTTCGTATTCCCCCGGTGTTTTGTGCACCAGGAATAATAGTCAGAAGATTTGATCCAAGCGACTCAATCTGATTTGACACCTGCGCCTGGCTTGCCTGTCCGAGAGAAACCAAAGCGATAACCGATCCTATTCCTATAATTATTCCTAAGGTTGCCAAAGCTGTCCGCAGCTTATTTAATGTTAGCGCTTCCAGCGCTGACGATAAAAGTTCGCTAAAGTCCATATAAAATTTGAAATTGAAAATTACTTCCTATTTTTCTTATCCGACAATATTTTTCCATCTTTCATGGTAATGATTCTTTTTGCATTAGATGCAATATTAGGCTCGTGGGTAATCATAACAATTGTATGCCCTTGGCGGTTGTTGAGATCTTTAAAAATCTCCATTACTTCTTCTCCTTGCGTGCTTGCCAGGTTGCCTGTGGGTTCGTCTGCAAGTAATAGTGCAGGATTCATGACAAGACCGCGTGCAATTGCCACGCGTTGCTGTTGGCCTCCCGAAAGCTCGCTTGTTTTATGAAAGATTCGATTCGAGAGCCCTACCATCTCCAAGTATTTTCTAGCAATTTCCATTCTTTTTTCTTTTGGAATGTTTGCGTACACAAGGGGCAGCATAACGTTTTTCAAAGAAGTCGTTCGCGGCAATAGATTAAATGCCTGAAAAACAAAACCTATTTTTTTATTTCTGATTTCTGCGAGTTTATCATCCGTAAGTTTTGAAACATCTTCTCCGTCAAGAATATAAATTCCCGAAGTAGGCGTATCAAGCGCGCCAATCATATGCATGAGTGTTGATTTTCCGCTCCCCGAAGGGCCCATAATGGCGACAAATTCACCCTTTTCTATATTAAAAGAAACGTCTGACACCGCTTTTGTTTCAGTTGTGCCGATATTATAAATTTTTGTGAGATGTGCAACATGAATTAGTGTCATACATATTTAGTTTCCTGTGCGTCCGCCTGCTCGTGTGGCTCCTCCTCCGCCGCCACGAGCTCCTCCGCCAAATCCTCCGCCCCCGCCAAATCCTCCGAAAATACTTCTAGAGAAAGGAGAGGTGCTGCCTGCTGATGTCTGCGTTTGATTAGGAGAATATCCAACGAGCACAGTGTCTCCCTCAGAAAGCCCTGACGTCACTTCCGTGTTTGTTCCGTCAGAATCGCCGATCGTAACGTCAACGCTTTGTATTTGCCCGTTTTTTGAAATATAAACAATAGACTGAGTTCCCTGCGTTGTAACAGCCGCTGTGGGAACGAGTAAGACGTTATCGCGGACGTTCGTAATAATAGCAGCAGTTGCGCTCATGTTCGGCAAAATAGAGTCGTCTGTTGTATCAAGCGCGATTGTCGCGGGGTAGGATGTGACACCTGATGAGACGGCTCCTGTTGTATCAATCCCCAAAACTTTCCCGGTGAAAGTCTTGTTTGGCAGGGCATCAAACGTAATAGTTGTGCGTTCGTCTGCCTTTATTTTTGTCACGTCAACTTCTGAAAGCGAGACAGAAATAATTGGTGTTCCCGAATGCTTAATTGATGCAACGATTTGCGAGCTTATACTATTATTTGAAGAAGATTGCGTATTTGTTATAACCATTCCCGGAGCAATAGTAATATCGGATATTACTCCATCAGTTGGAGCGGTAATACTTGATGAGACTGCATTGTAGGAGAGTGATGCTGAGGCTAAAGCCGCCTGTGCCTGAGCAATCACATTTGACTGGTTATTATAATCGGCTTCTGCGGCAAGCCAGTCGGCGTTTTCTTCAATATACTTTGGATTCGCTTTTTGCTGATCTGAGGGGTTAGCCACTCCGCGGTCAGTAACAAATGCCTGATTTGTTTTAAAAAGAGCTGACTGCAAAGAGTTCATTTTGGCTTTTGCAGCATTTAAATTATTCTGCGCTGACAATAAAGAAGAATATGCCTGGGCTTGTCGCGCAACCCCGTTTGTATCAAGAGTTAAATCTGCGATTTTTTCGCCATTCGTTACTTGATCTCCGTTTTTAACATAGACTTGATTAATCGTCCCGCTTGTTTGCGTTGAAATTGAGATGCGATTTGCAACAGCAACAGTGCCCGATTCGGCAACAGACACAACGAGCGTTCCTTTTTCTACTTGAGCCGTTGTGTATTGCTGTTTTGTTTGGGGTTTGAGGAACTTTCCATAGGCAAGCCAGAGAATCGCCAAAATTATTAAAATGACTAACCCCTTTTTAATAAGGGTGAGTCCAAGAAATGCCCGCGGTAAAGCAGAAATTTTAGAGAGCATAGAGTTCAATAATTTCATTTAAGGTTGATATTATATACCAAACCTTAAGAAAAGCTGAATAATCTAGAATTCGACAATAACAGTAGTTCCGCGGTTTGGGGTGCTTATTATATCGATTGTTCCGTTGTGAGAGGAGACGATCTCGCGGGCGATTGCAAGTCCTAATCCATATCCGGAAGTTTTTGATCGTGATTTATCCGACCGGAAAAAACGATCGAAAATATGCGGCAGATCTTCTTTTGTAATTCCCATCCCAGTATCTTTTATTTCCATGCGGACTTTGTTTTTCAATTTTCGAACGGTTATTAAAATCTTGCTTTTTGGGGGCGAATATTTGACCGCATTGTCTAAGAGTATAACCAATAACTCGACTAGTCTTTCCTGAATTGCCTGAACGTGAACATCCTCGACCTTGTGTTCAATATTTATTTTTTTCTGAACAATCGAACCATTGAGTTTTCGAAGTGCTTGGTCAAAAGAATTTTTAATTGAAACGTCACTCATATCGACATTTTGCGATTTTCCTTTTTGCGAGAGCTCAAGAAGACTGTTAGCCAAAGTTTGCAAACTTACAACTTCTTCAAGGTTACTTTCGAGAATTTTGCGAGCTTGATCGATAGTTATTTTTTTATCTCGGAGCGTGACTTCAATCTCGGACCTCAAAGAAGTCAAGGGCGTTCTCATCTCGTGCGATGCGTCGGTTATAAACCTATTCTGCTCATCTACCATTTCCCTGATAGGTTTTAAAGTTCGTCCCGCGAGAAAATATGCGGTACCACCTGCTAATACGAAAATCCCGCCGTTTATCAAAAGAAGAATAATCTTTAATCTTTGTTCGGATTCCTGAAGGTCGGCAATAGTACGAGGTCTAAAAATAAAATCGGGAGTAGGACGAAGCTCTTCCCTATTTTGTGTCCTAAGTTCTTGAATTTTTATAATCCTTTGTATCTCCCGCGTTGCAAGATTATAAAAAGCCACGCTAAAAAGTACGCTTACAAGCATGATTATTAATAGATACCAGGCAGTCAGTTTAAGTCGCGCATTTTCAAACATAATACTATTCACTATTGTCTATTCTCTATTCCCTAGTTTGTATCCAAATCCCCTCACCGTATGAATAAGGCTTGGTGAATTTTTAAATGGCTTATCGATTTTATTGCGCAAATAGCCGATGTAAACCTCAATGGTGTTTGGCAGGATATTTGCCTCATAATTCCAGACGTGATTTATAATCTGATTCTTTGAAAGTATTTGATTTGAGTGCCTCATTAAGTATTCGAGCAGAGAAAATTCTTTACTCGAAAGATTAATAACTGTTTGATTCCTTATTACTTCGTAGAGTTGCATATTTAACGTTAGATCGCCAACTATGAGCGTTTCTGAAAGCGTTTGTTTTGGACGCCGCGAGAGCGCGCGGATTCGGGCTAAAAGCTCCTCAAAGGCAAAAGGCTTAACCAAGTAGTCGTCGGCACCTGAATCCAAACCCTCAACGCGATCTGCGATTTGTCCCTTGGCGGTGAGCATTATAATCGGCGTATGAACTTTTCGT
Source organism: Patescibacteria group bacterium (assembly GCA_041478035.1). Classification (GTDB taxonomy): domain Bacteria; phylum Patescibacteriota; class Microgenomatia; order Levybacterales; family GWA1-39-11; genus GWA1-39-11. Next base: position 4,296 of record JBGOVI010000014.1, on the reverse strand, counting down.
TCGCGAAGATTTTTAGCAATAAGTGAGCCTTCCATCCCGGGTAATAAACGATCGAGGACTATTACGTCATATGGTTCAGATGATGCTAAGTCAAAACCGCTCTGCCCATCGTAGGCTACGTCGACAACAAAATTTTCCTGCTCAAGCCCTGTTTTAACGGCATTTGCAATTTTGTGCTCATCCTCAACCACCAAAATACGCATGTGTGAATTATACCAGCTTCAAACTTAAAATTTGCTGAAGCCCCGTTAGAATGTGAATTATTTTTTGCGTGGTGTGGGTATAAAAATTAATGTTGCAAGAAATGTTGCGGCCATTGTGATGAGCCACGCGGCAAAAACGTGGAGAAAAAGTCGATCCTCGCGAATTTCAACTTCGCGCATATTGCGTCCTGCCAGAACAAAACCAGACGAGGTTCCATCGAACCGCGTCACAACAGCAGCGATTCTAACTCCCTCCTTAGGTTGCCATGTCAGTCTGTTTTGCTTGTTCGATTTTGCAAAACCTAAGACCCCGCTTGCAAGTTCCGGGTTTTTACCGTCAAGAACAGCGTTCGAAGTTGTCATTTTTTCTGTATTGTCATAAATAATCACAAAAGGAGCAAGGCTTTTTGCAATGTCCACTTTTCGAGCCCCAATAATGTCATCGGGTTTTGCGCCATTTGAAAGGGCTCTCGCGACATCCTCTGAGATTTGAATCTGGGGATCGTTTGCAGACATTCTATAATTTTGTTGAGCTGTCAAATAAACCAGGCCGCAAAGGCAGGTTATAGCAACCGCAAGCGGGATAAAGGTTCGAATCTTTAGAAACATGAACCGATTATACCAATTATTTAATAATTCCGAGAGCCAAAAGTCCGGAGATGATCAAAAAGGCCGCTATTAAATAATTTAAAAACTTTGGGAATACTAAAATTAATATGCCAAAAAGAATTGACACAACAGGGCTAAGGCTTGTAATACCAAGAGTCATAAAATATCACCTCCCCCAAATTACTGACTGTCTACTACTTCTTCCACCTCTTTTGGTGTAGTAGGTTTGAATAGCTGCATTAATTGAACAATTCCTCCCGCAATTATTGCATATACTATTGCTGCAATTAGTGTTGACCATTCAAATACCGAGCCTTGGGTTGCAACTGACGTTCCTAAAATTCCCTGAAAAGGCAGGGCTAAGGGTCCTGAAATAGTATAAATAAGATCGGCAAATCCGCTGAAAGGATTGGCTCCCATCATTTTTAGGGCAATGCGAAATCCTAACAGAACTTCAATTACTCCCAAGACGTACCAAATAATTTGATAAGTCCTAAAAATTGCCTTTTTCTTCTGATACACTACTTGCGGATGTTCGGTACGTACTTGAGGCGCGACTTGCTTGGTGGTTTTAACAACCTGAGTCGGCGTCTCCTCTCTTACTGTCGTTACTTCTGTTTGAGTTTCAACTTTGTCTTCCATAAACTCACCTCCCCATCTTTCATTATTCTTTATAAGTATATACTTATCAGAAGGATTTTTCAGTAGTGGATATTACACGGTTTTTATTTTTAAAAATGACAGGAGAAAGATGCAAGCGATAGGTCCAAGAGTCAGCGCAGCAATATCCGCAAAAGGCTTAATAAGATTTCTCCTGCCGGTTTTGATTATTATTTGCCTGTGATCCATGTAGGAAGTAAGGGCAAGAAGAGAAACAGGCGCCAAAAGCGTAGCTAGAAGTAAATGCAGCCAAACGATAACAGTTGTATAGAAAAGTGCGAGGGCCGCGAGCCACCTGTCGCGCTTAAAAACCTCTTTTGTATGAAAGGAATTTTCAACTTTTCGCACTTGTTCGATGATCTCATTAAAAAGACCCGTCGCAAACGCGGCAATAACTCCAAAATGCAAGGTCATATTAAAATGACTTTTAAAAAAGAAAAATAAAGACCCCGAGATAAATAAGTGAAAAATTGACCGAAGCGATAAATTAAATGCGGGCGCGAGATATTTGGCAATGCTCATATGCTGATTATAGCAGAGTTACTTATCGGAGGCGTTTTTCATCCAGTCGTGCGCGTAAATTTCTGCGGCGCCTGTCTTCACTGCTTCAAGAATTTTGCGGGCAACGTGTTCGGGCGGATCAAATTCCGGAAGATTCCGGTTGACCCGTGCCTCCTCAGTTAAAGACTCAACTGATCCGCCTATCATGTTTTTATCAAAGTTCGTAATGGTAATGTAGGGATAAACAATCCCTACGGTAATTTTATTGTCTTTTAACTCTGCGCGCGCAGTAAGCGATATTCCAACCAAGGCTTTTTTAAGAGATGAGTAGGCAGCCATTCCGGGAATATTAATAAGCGCAGTCCCAGAACTTATATTAATAATTGAGCCGCCTCCATGCTTTTTCATGATTGGTATTACTTCCTGCATTGCAACTAATGGCCCCAGCACATCTAGTTGGAAAAGTTCTTTGAATTTTTCCGTATCTATATTCTCAATGTCTGCGTCGTATCCTCGACCCGCATTATTTATCAAAATATCGATTCGTCCGTAATGTTTTAAAACTTTTTTAACCATTTCTTTGATTTGCTTCTCGTCTCTCATGTCGGTAACTACAACAAAAGACTCGGATAGTTCGGCTGAAAGTTTTTCAAGTTTCTTTTTCGATCTTGCAACAAGCGCCGCTTTTGCGCCTTGCTTTGCAAATAATTTGGCAGTCGCCTCGCCGATTCCCGACGATGCACCCGTAACAATTACAATTTTGCCTTTTATATCCATTTTTTCGCGCCGGCCGGCGTGTTTTTTTAACTAAGGAAACCTGCCATTTCCTCAAGATTTTTCTGGAATTCTTTTACGCTTTCCGGAAAAAGAATGAAAGAATTGTAAATTCTATCTTTTCCTTCCTCAACAAAACGAGACTCAGTTATCTTGAGATACTTTGCGTCGTTTTTTGCCAAGTTAACGTCGAAGAAGAAAGTTCTCTTACCGAATCTTACGTGTGAAGATTTAACTCTTGTACTCTTACCCATTGTCGTGTGTCACCCCCCTTTCCTTCGTCCGCCAAAGCTTTATGCGACGGCGGATTGCTTAGTCCCCCCAAATCTATAATGATTGAAGATAACTAAAAGAATAAACGAAAAAAGTCCGAATGTCAATTGGTTAAAAGTAGTGCTTTTTAGATCAAAATTTTGAGGTACAACTAAATTTATCATTTGGTATAATTTCGGAATGAAAGAAGACGTTAAGAAGATTTACGATGCGTTCGCCGGAAAGCTTGTCGGGACAAAGCACATGAAGAATTTTGTTTGCGAAACATTGTCTTTCATGCCGAAGAAAATTATTAAGCGTGTCACGAGTAACTGCTGGTTTATGTCCTCAATGGACGATGCGTGGGCGTTTACTTTTACTGGCAATGATCTTGCCGACCAGCATTTAATTTTCCTAAGCGATGATCTTATGCGTGAATCTGCCTCCCAGATCCGATACTCAATAGCACATGAAATAGGACACGTAATTCTTAACCACCGCAACTCGGTTCTTGAGAGGCAGACAAAAGAAGAAGTTGATGAGCAGGAAAAAGAAGCAGATAGATTTGCAAAACAATTCGTCGCTGAAGCTATTTAACTATCCCCCTACTTCTACCCGAACCGTTTGAGAGCTCTTGCATGGGCGCGTGCGGCCTCAAGTTCACGATTATGAGGGTCTGCGTTTGTAGTAAGTGAAAACAGAAGTTTATGTGCGCTTTTTGCCACTTCTTCGACTGCAAGTTCGAACGCTTCAAGGTTAGCCTGTGAGGGTTTATTAAAACCTGACAATTTCCGAACAAATTGCTCCGAGGCGTCATGAATTTCATGATCGGTAGCCGGCGGATCAAAATTAAATAATGTCTTAATATTGCGACACATTATCTATTGTTGCTCGTATGTTTTTTTAAATCCGCAATAATAATTTTTTTCATCTTGAGCATTGCCTGCATGGCACGTCCCGCCTTTTCTTTGTCCGGGTCGCTCATAAGTTCGTTTAATTGCTTTGGGATAACCTGCCATGATAGACCAAATTTATCCTTGAGCCAGCCGCATTGTGACTCTTCTCCGCCCTCTGATGTCAATTTTTCCCAATAATAATCAACTTCTTCTTGCCCATCGCAGTTAATAATAAATGAAACAGCTTCATTAAACTTAAATTCAGGACCGGCACCCATAAGAGAAAATTCCTGACCGAAAAGTTCTATGTTAATTATTTCAATATCACCGGAAGGAGCATCTGTAAAAGTTTCAGGAGTATTAATTTTTGAATCTTTAAAAACAGAAGCGTAAAATTTGGC
>JBGOVI010000062.1:0-4485 GCA_041478035.1 Patescibacteria group bacterium | reverse complement strand
TGTATAAAAAGTCGTTGGTATTTCAAGGCGTGAAAGTCCTACCGCAACATTTGCTCCATTACCGCCGATTGCGCTCTTTTTAATTTGAGATGGAACTTTGTCGCCAAGATTAAAAGAAGCTTTTTTGTCTTTTATTTCAACGTGGTCCGCATCAATATCCAGAAATAAATCTATGACAGAAGACCCAACCACCAAAACATGCATATAATCATTGTAATATTAACTTTAATCAAATATCAATTTCAGTTTGATTCAGTAAGAATATATTGCTCGATAAATTCATGCGCAGATAGTACCCTGAAGGCTTTTGGGTGAAAATCTACCAGGAAATGTCTGTTTTCGGAAATTAAAATCTCTATTCTCAAAAATTCACAGTATGCAGCTATTATTGCGTCCTCAGGAGGTAATTGTTTTTGATATTTTTTTACCATACTTGCTGGTATTTTCTCCTCAATTACTTCTACTTCTGCTTCTCTAATGAGTTGGTATAACTCTTTTAGTAAGGTATAGCTGAGATTATCGTGAAGTTCATTAAGAATAAATCGTGGCAGTTTGATACTCAAGTATGGTAATTTTCCCAAAAGTTGAGCAGAAGATTCTTGAGGTTTTGTTAATCCAAAGATAAACTCATTGGTATCAAGCAGTATAGTTAATGTAGTCATGAGGGGTTTCTTTAAGTATTTTCTTTCTTTGCTGATGGAGCTTTTTGATGATTTGTTGTTTGTTCATACCGCCAAAAAGTTTTACCTTCTTTGCTTTGTTTTGTAAACTCTTTAAAAGTTCCATATGCGAAGAATGTCTAACAGTCCCTTTTGGTAAAAGTATCGGAATCCAATCACTCGTTTTTGTCATAAAATTACCTCACCTATTATTTTAAGGTAAAACTCGGCGGGAATCAATGTTTAAGATCGATGACAGAAGACCCAATCACCAAAACATGCATGTATTCATTGTAGAACAAACAACTGACAACTGACCACTAACCACTGACAGTCCAATAAATTCAATAATATGAAGACTTGCTGTATTGACAATCTTTGTTGAAAAGAATATTATTTTAAATTAACATGGCAGAAATCCTCAGGACCGGAATTGATGCTGTTCACAGAAAAATTGTTTACCCCTATTTAACCCGCGGCCGAAATAGAAACGAAGCACATAGAGAAACAATAAAGAGAATGGAGCAATTTCAGCAGAATGATGTTCTCATGAAAGTTTTCGGTGAGGTGTTTACTTTTGAAGATTCCATTCTTGCCACAACGTTTGCCGGTGTAAATCTTAGAGGGCCTGTGGGGTTAGCAGCAGGTTTTGATAAAAATGCAGCAGTGAATAGATTTTTGGGTGAAGGTTTGGGTATACCATATATTAAAGACGGTTCTATCTGTCTTATAAAATATGGAGGCAACACAGAGCCTACAATTTTCCCTCTTCCCCTTGATCATGGACTTATAAACCGTATGGGTTTTCCTGGGGAAGGTTCGAATAATGCAGAAAAGCGGCTTAAAAATGAAATACAGAGAGAGAGGGATTATAGGATTATTGTAAATATTGCGGCAAGTAGACCAAGTTTCGAGCAGGGAAAACAAATAGAACATTATGCTGCAGTTGCAAAACAACTCAGACCATATGGTGACTGGCATGAGGTTAATGTAAGCAGTCCCAATACGGAAGGTGTACGTGCGCTCCAGGAACCGGATGTGTTTAAAGATCTAGCGTCAGCTTTAGAAGAAGTATATAGAGACAGTGGTGTCGCGGTCGTTTATAAATTTGGACCAGATTTAGAAAAGGAAATACTTTTACAAGATTTAAGAATTGCAAAAGATCATGGGGCTGCAGGCGCGACGGTTACAAATACATCGACAGACCCAGAAATTCGACGCTCTTTAAAGTCTCCATACAAAGATGAACAAGGAGGTGCCTCTGGTGCGCCTCTAACCCAAAAAGCTCTCGAAGTTTCTCATATTGCGCATGATTTCATTGGAGGCGAAATGGATATTAACCGAGCGGGCGGAATTATGAATGGCAAAGATTTATGGGACGCATTAACATATGGGGGAGCAACGATTGCTGATGTTTATACGGCGTTTGTAGATTTTGAAATTTCGACCCCAAATCTTTTTTACTATTTTCTGAGGGATTTATCAAAGGCTATGCGGGCGGATAGGATGACGTCGATGGCGGACTTCAAAGACCTCCGAGGCAAAAACGTTCCTTTCCCCAAAATATAATTCCTCTTTTCACGCGTCGGTTTCCTTGATATAATCTCATTGTTATCCTCGCCGAAAGGCTGCTTCGAGGTTTTATTTTTATATGGATGCTATTCGTAATGCTTTGTCTTTTGTGGTGAATGCATTGATTGCGATTGGCGATGGAGTGATATCTATTGCCTCAGCCCCGTTTAGACCCAGAAAGAGAAAGTTGAACGGCGAATTTAAGCTTCCCAAGAAAAAGATCCACAAGCAAATAAAAATCCCCGTCAGTTCGATCGTTAAGAAACTTATCACCCCGATATCGTGGTATTTAGCAAGGCGCGAGCGGATCAAAGCAAAAAAGCACGCAAACAAAAAAAGGCTTGCGCGATACAAAAATAACGGCTATCGTCCCTCAATTTTTTACAAATTAAAGTACGTTCTGGTAGGCTTCATCCTCGCCGCAATTTTTATTTTTGTTCCCCTGACCTCCCTCATTTTTGTTTCGGATTTGCCAAGCCTTTCAGACCTTTCCGTTAACTATATTCCAAAGACTACGAAAATTCTTGACCGCAACGGTACGCTTTTATATGAAATATACGCCAATCAAAACAGAACCATAGTCCATTTATCTGATGTGCCAAAGACATTGCGGGACGCGACGGTCGCAATTGAAGACAAGGATTTTTATTCCCACCCGGGCTTTGACGTGAGGGGTATGGCCCGTGCTCTCCTGACAAATATTAGAAACCGCGGCTTTCAAGGGGGCTCGACAATTACACAACAGCTCATAAAATCGGCATTTTTATCACCTGATCCAACAATCGTTCGCAAACTTAAAGAGGTTGCGCTTGCTTTTTGGGCCGAGAGGCGCTATTCAAAAAATCAAATTCTTGAGCTCTATTTAAATTATGTTCCGTATGGGGGAACTGCGTGGGGAATTGAATCTGCAGCCGACATATATTTTGGAAAGCGAGTTCAAGATTTGGATTTAGCCGAATCTGCATTTCTCGCTGGCCTTCCTCAGTCGCCGTCTATCTACTCTCCTTTTTTTGGCAACGGGAATCTTTGGCAAAACCGCCAAAAAGAAGTTCTTGAGGCAATGCGAAGTCAAGGATACATAAGTCGTACAGAGGAAGATGCGGCGCTTTCAGAAACACTTACGTTTAAGAGTCCCCGCGTTCCGCTTAGGGCTCCGCATTTTGTCATGTATGTCAGAAATTATCTTGTTCAAAAGTATGGAATTTCAGAAGTTGAGCGCGGAGGTTTAATTGTTAGGACGAGCCTTGACCTTACGACACAAGACGCGGCTGAAAAAATTGTGTCAGATGAAATAGATGCCGACGCGGCGCTAAATATAGGAAATGGTGCGGCCTTAATTACAACGCCTGCAACGGGTGAAATTTTGGCTATGGTCGGGAGCCGCAACTATTTTGACCAGGAGCACGACGGAAACGTCAATTTGACAACCGCACTCCGCCAGCCGGGCTCGTCTATCAAACTTGTTACCTACACGCTCGCCTTATCTTCCGGATACACGGAGGCAACGATTTTAGACGATACGCCGCTCACAATTCCAGGCGTTGACGGCGGACCTTCGTATACGCCTGTTAATTACGACGGTGCATTTCACGGAAGAATTCCTTTAAGAACTGCGTTCGCAAATTCATTTAATATTCCGCCCGTTCGTCTGACGCAAAAATTCGGCGCTGATACTGTCAAAAATTTTGGCGAGAAGATGGGAATATCTTCCTGGAACGGCCTCAAAAATTACGGAGTTTCAATTACTTTAGGCGCGGCAGATGTCAGAATGACAGACATGGCAACAGCCTACGGCGTCATGGCAAACGAAGGATCGAAAGTTAATCTTGACCCCTTGCTTGAGGTAAAAGATTCGTACGGGAATGTAATTTATCAAAAGAATCCGGCCAAGACTAACATTGTGGATCCCGGAATTACCTTTATTATCTCGGATATCCTCGCTGATTCTAATGCGAGGAGAATTGAGTTTGGTCTTGATACGCCGCTTAATATCCCGGGATCACGCGTGTCTGTTAAAACCGGAACAACGGATAATAAGCGCGATAATTGGACAATTGGATATACGCCAAGCGTTTTGGTAGCAACGTGGGTAGGGAATAATGACAATACTCCTATGAATCAAGCTTTGGCCTCAGGAATTACTGGTGCTGCGCCCATGTGGAATAAATTAATGTCAATGATGATTGAAAAAACGGGCACGCCCTCAGCCGCGATTGCACCGGCCGATGTGGTGAAGAAATATTGTGCCGGGATG
>JBGOVI010000057.1:0-5486 GCA_041478035.1 Patescibacteria group bacterium | reverse complement strand
AGATATACCCGTTCGCATAAACCCGTTCGACAGGTTTATTTAGAACAACTAAACTCGAAATCCAAAGCTCTAAAAAGAGAGGCCGAGATTAAGAGTTGGAGCAGAGAAAAGAAAATACGAATTTTAAAAATGGTTTTTTAGCCTCAAATTTTCACATAGAACTCGGATGAGTTCGCACCTTCTGGTATAATTCTTAACATGAGCCAAGAAGAATTTAAATCATATAAACCCTCCCATACAAAAGAGGAAGTTGTTCAGTTGACGGAATCTGTTCTAGGTCATAAGGTACAAACTCTTGACAGAAAAGATTTAGGGGAAGTAAACGCTGTATATTTTGTGGGCTTGGAAGATGGGGAACAATGTGTTGTTAGAATATCGCCAAAAGAGCGAGACTGGAATACCTTTCCTTCGGAAGCATGGGCTTTTAAGAAAAGTAGAGAAATGGGCGTGCCAACACCAGAAGTAATGGCGATGGATGTTTCCATGTCTCGTTTCCCCGAAGCATTTATGATTACAAGAAGAATTAAAGGAGTTTCAGGAGATACGACTCATTCAACAGAGGAGGAAGAAGTAGTCTTGCTGAAACAACTCGGACATTATTTATCACTAATCCACCGAGTTAAACTTAAGGGTTTTGCAAGACACCCAGAAGTTCAGGGAGAAGAACTAGTTGGTAAATATAACAGTCTCTGGGAAAGTTTAAGCTCCGATTTATATGTTCCATGGCGGGGAGAAACGATTGTAAAAGAGGGTCTTCTATCTCAGGAGAAAGTAAATAAATACTTACAGATGCTTGAAGATAGTAAGGACTTGTTTGATTTACCTCAAGCCTCATTAGTTCATGGCGACCCATCACTTAAGAATTCAATTGTTGATGGAGATAAGATTACAGGAATAGTTGATATGGAAAATTGTATGGCATCTGACCCGATTCAAGACTTTGCATGGCATCATTTCTGGACAGAAGGGGCAGAGCCTTATTTCACTGCTTTAAAAGATGGATACGACAACAAGACTTTATTTGATGATAAATTTATGAAAAAACTCTACCTATACCAATTGTATCTTGGGCAGTCAGTGTTGGGCTACTATCATAATCGAAACAGCCAAGATGGTATTGCTTTTGTTCAAAGAAGGCTGCCAGTAATAGAGGGAGAGCTTGAAAAGCTAGGCTAATTCTGGTATAAATACTGGGTCAGTTCGGGTGAGGAAAAAAGTTCGTATTTCTTCCAACCCCCGCCCAAAGTTAAATCGTGTTAATTTGTTGCTTAAATGATTCGAGAGCTTTTAGCGTCTGTAGAGTTTTTGCACCCATGCCATTCCCCATTATTTTATGCGGTTTACACAAAAGATAACCCGCTCGTGCACTTTTGGGTTTCTTCCTCTTAAATTTCATACATATATAAATTTTATTGCAATTGAATAGTAAGTCTCGCACCAAGAACTGAAGCGATTTTCTCCAAAAAACCGATGGTTGGGTTAGTATCTCCTCCCTCGAGCCTTGCGATCGCAGATTGTTTTGTGCCAATCTTATCAGCAACCTCTTTTTGGGTCATCCCCTTTTTAAGACGGGCTTCGATAATTGTTGAAATTACAGCATAACGGGGAGTAAGTTTGTCAAACTCCTTTTTTGTGGCAGGGTCGGATAATAATTCTTTTTCCAAATCTTCCCATTTGCTCATAATGATTATATAACATAAATGTTATACCGTTGTCAAACCCTTCATTCGGCTTAATGCCAGATCGAGTTCTTTTTGTGGTGTAGTTTGTGTTTGTTTTTTAAACGCATGGACTAAATAAATAGTCTTATTTCTAAGGCAATAAAAGACTCGCAATTCTTCTTTGCCGCGAATTCGCAATTCATATAATCCACTACCTAACATTTTCGAATGGGGCATACCAAGCATATTCCCATATTGTCTTAAGAGTCTAACCTTGTGAATTATCTTTGATCGAGCTTGAGGTTGCTGAGATTTAATAAATTTATCAACTGGTTTTTCTCCTCGGGGAATTTCAAAGGTAATTACATTCCAGTTCATGATTTATTATATCAATTCAGAATCTTCATCATGAATGTAGAAGAAGTTGCATTTTTACTTAGGCTGGTATATCCTTAATATTAAACAAATATGTGTTTGAATTGTGGTTGTAAATCCTATGATGATCATATGGCAGATGAGAGGAATATTACTCTCAACGAATTGGCCAAAGCGGCTGTCGCAAATGACATGCCCGCAGGGGAGACGATTGCAAACATTAAAGACTCTTTAGAGCACATAACCCCGGACATGCTTCAGGATAAAATTGAAGAAGTAAAATCAAAAGACTCTACCTCAATAAGCTAAAAGAATAAGCTTAGCCATTTTTGCCAGTTTGGTTTTGATTCGGGGTTAAGTTCGAGGTTTCTTAATGGCGCGCCGGTAGGCGCAATCACAAAGTACTCTCCGGGCTTGAGCATGCCAAGCTTATTCTGTGCCTCATCAGCCGCAAATTGATCGGTCTTGACGTAATAAAGTCTTTCGTGTAGATAACCGTTCTTTTTTTGCTCTGCGGCAAGATTTTTTTCAAGATTGCCAAGCGCGCTCCCTTTACTCATGTAGTCTAAAATGAAAGCAACGTTATTCTTGATTACGACTAGAGGCAAAAGGATGAGTAGAATGGGTAGTAGTTTTTTAATATTCATGATTGACAAAGCTGAGCCTTACTGATATTATAGGCTTTATCAAAAAATATGGCAAATCCTATTAGGATAAGAGACGCCAAAGACAAGTTTGAGGGGTTTCTTAAAAGTAAAAATAAAGCATCGGCTACAATTCTTGCCTATGGCAAGGATATAGACCAGCTAATTTCATTTTTGGAGGAGTTGAAACGCGAACATGTTCACGAGGTCACATCGGGCGACATTCAGGCGTTTTTAGCTTCTATGGAAACAAAAGGGTATACCCCAAAGTCTATCTCGCGCAAACTCAACTCTACAAGAACATTCTACAGATTTCTTAAGGTTAGTGAATTCGTGACGGACGATCCTTCACTTTTGGTTGCGCATCCAAAGTATGAGCTCAACCCTCCAAGAGTTTTGTCTCCTCTTGAGTATCGCGCGCTTCGCGATTCAGTTTCATCTGACCCAAGAATCTATGCAATTGTTGAAGTTTTGCTTCAGACAGGAGTTAGAATCGGCGAACTTGCAAACATAAGAAACGAGGACGTAAAAGATGGGGCACTTACCGTTCGTCCGTTCGAAGGGCATCCGACACGTGAGGTTCCGCTCAATAAGCGAGCCAAAGATGCACTCAAGCGCTACCAAGAGAATCGTCCGCAAACATCTGACGACCATCTTTTTATAACCAAAACTGGAAAGCCGTTTTTGATTCGTAATATCCGAGATGCAATTGAGCGTTATTTTAGAAAAGCTGGCATCGAAGACGCAAAAATCAACGACCTTCGCCATACATTCGTTGCTCATCATCTCAAAAATGGCGTTTCGATGATATTTTTGTCAAAAGTTCTAGGACATAAAAGGCTTTCGTCAACAGAGCGATACCTCCAATACCTCAAAGAGGTCAAGAATGGCGAATCCACTAACCTTTTGGAATTATAATTCCAAAAGGTAATGATCAATTCACCAAGCATCAATTTTCAAACCAATTAACCTGCCTGCCGGCAGGCAGGCAAATGCGTAATGTTTAATTAATTAAACAATTTGTTAATTTAACATTGGTTTGATGAATTGATCAATTGGTTATTGATTATTTTTTAATCTTGCATTTACAATCGATATTTGGCAAGATTAAAGATATGGATTATCCTGCCGGGTCTCACCACGATTACGATATCAGGACTCTTATATCGTGGAGTGCGCCGGGGAGGCCTTTTAAGGAAAAGGGCAGGCAGTTTTATCTCTCAGTCCTCCTGATCCTTTTTTTCTTTGAAGTAATTCTTTTTCTTTTCAGTCAATATGAGTTGATGGTGGTTCTTCTTGCGCTTTCTTTTCTTTCTGTGGTGCTTTCATCAGTTAAGCCACACGATTTTCACTACAAAATTACGACCGAAGGCCTAAAAGTGGAAGACTATTTTTATATATGGTCAGAACTGTATGATTTCTATTTTAAAAAGATAGAGGGGCAGGATGTTTTGGTAGTAAGAACTCAGGATTTTCTGCCCGGAGAACTCAAAATCTCGCTTGGAGATATCTCGCGCGAACACGCAAGAAAAGTTTTGGTCGCATATCTGCCGTACCGCGAATACGTTCATCCGACTTTCATGGAGCGCTCTGCCGACTGGCTCTCCTCTAATTTCCCCCTTGAAAAAGTCTAGATCTGTTTGCTTCGAGGCCTCAAATAAACTAAAATACGTATACTTGCACCCGTAGCTTAATGGATAGAGCATTGGATTGCGGATCCAAAGGTTGGTGGTTCGAATCCACTCGGGTGCGCCAAGTCAAACTTGGCTGCCGCGTTTGACGCGGCGCAAGTGGAGGGTTCGCATAGCGGCCAATTGCACGAGTTTCGAAAACTCGAGGGAGCAATCCCTTCACAGGTTCGAATCCTGTACCCTCCGCAAAAACTTAGTATAATTATGGAAAGAATTATGGATAACGCTTTGATTGAAGGTTCAGAACAGAACAATGGATCGGAAGGTGAGCATCAATTAGTCTTATCTGATAGCATTATAGGAATCCGGCTTTTTAAGCTTGGGCCATTTACAGATGAATCTTTAGGGCAATTCAGGAAACAAGTAGAAACAATTAAGTCGTTTGACCGGTATTTAAAAGATAGTTTTAAAGCAAAATCCCCGAGATTAGTAATTATCACTAATTCCGATATAGACGATAAGGGCTCTAAGGTTTTAGAAGATTCTGGAGTCGCCATCGTACAAGCAGATAAATCGAGAGCCGAAAGAAGAGCGAAGCTGGGGAAACGCTTAATTGGAGAGAAAAGTTTATCTAGAGGTGATTTTAGCTATGCTGATATGCTTAATTCTCTAAATAAAAATTTGGGGATAAACGAGGGCGAAGACTATCTTTTTATAAGTAGTGATTTAACGAGTAGACCGGAGGCTTTGGCTTCTCAAATTGCAGTTATGAAAACAGTGTATGACCGATTTCAGGTTGTAAGGCCCGATATGTTAGCTATTGTCGGTTCTATGGTGTCCGGCACTCACGATCCAGCCTTGATTGAAAAGTTAGTCAATGGTACAGCAGAAATAGATCTGGAAAATTTGAACAGGGTGTTTCCTAATAATGCGCTTTCGCTGGTTCCGTCAAAAGCTAACTTTTCCGGAATATCTGACAATGCGTTAGCAGGAGAGATTCAAGTAGATGGACAATTACAGCCAATTGGTGGCAATGAAGATTTTTTGTACGGCTTAACGGAGATGATTTTATAGAAGGGGGGATAAACATTGAATATGCCCTGAGAGTTGTAAAGGAGCTGGATAAGGCTGGGATAGATGGTTTCCATATCACCGGAGAGATCTATGAGTCTTTT
>JBGOVI010000036.1:0-7959 GCA_041478035.1 Patescibacteria group bacterium | reverse complement strand
CGTAGCCCGAACGGGCGTCAGATTTACAGTCTGATACGATTGACCACTCCGTCACCGCAGCATAAATCAATTATATATTAATTGAGCCTTGACTGGGAATCGGACCCAGGACATCCTACTTACCAAGTAGGCATTCTACCACTGAACTATCAAGGCATGTTCTAGAGTTAGATTTTACCAAGAAGTAGTAGAATTCGCCAGTCGGATTTGTTAAAATAGCGTCTATGGCCAAAAAGACCGGGGCGAGGACAATTTATGGACTGGCATGCACTGTGTGCGGAACGCGGGGTTATATCACGTCGCGCAACAAATTAAATACTCCTGAGAAGCTAAAACCCAAAAAATTCTGCCGCAATTGCCGGAAAGTCCAAGAGCACAAAGAGGTCGAGAAGCTAAAGTAGAGCGTCGATTAATACTTCCTCTCCTTGCATTTTCTGCCGCTTTTTTATACTATACACGGATGTTAGAAATTGAGACGGGAACAGTCCGGGGTATAAATTTCCAGCGACTCCAACTTGAAGAATTATCATTCAGGAACAGATTCCATGAAATAGGTCAAATCAAAGGAATCAGACTCGTTAAAAAGATGCGAAGAGATGGCGGAGATAGTTTTTCCTTTGCCTTAGGATTAGTGGGACGGGCTTTGGCGATCAAGGGGATGATAGTCCAAGGCTATCCCGACGTTGATGATCCACGCGCCGGGGATTATGTTCTTTACTACGCCGGCAAACCTCTCGCATCACACATAGGGATACTTCGTGAGGATTTTAAAGTAGTTTCCAGATGGGGCCAGGGACATGTATACGAGCATCCCCGGCTTCTGCTTCCTGCATCTTACGGAAATAAATTAAGAATAGTACGCGAACCCGGTGCAGCTAGATAAACATCAGCGACAGGAAAGAGAAGGCTGCGCCAAGAAGTGATCCCCCAATTACATCTGAAGTCCAGTGCTCGCCAAGAGAGATGCGGGAAACGGCCATAGCAAAGTAAATAGTTAAAATAGCTAAATAGCTAAATAGCTTTGTGTTTTGGGACAGTTTTGTTCGCTTATTAATAAAAAAGATGAACAAAACCGTAAGAAAGGCCGCGCGCATGGCGTGCCCTGAAGGGTAAGAGCCGCCGGGCTGAACGTAGCCTGTAGGAAAAAGAAAATTGAGCGCATAGCGATGAAACATGAAAGGCGTTGGCGGGTGGTCAAGAAATGCCTTCCCCACAAGTTCCACTACATGCATGAGACAAAAAATTCCAACAACTGCAATGCCTTGAATTTTCCGTTTAAGAATAAAGAATAGAGCAAGAAGCGCCGCCATTACTTCAAAGCTTCCAACTAAACTCAAAAGAGACAAATAAGGATCAGCGCGGAGGGGAATCTTCGCCTGGATTATGACAGTCATATCAAAGTCAAAGCGAGCAAGCCCCCCGCCGCGGACAGAGAAAAAAGAGAAGGCGTAGAAGAATGCCAGCAAGGTTGTACCAATCAGGATGAACTTGAGATTCTTTCTGAGGAATTTTTTAAGCATCATTTAATAATAGCAGAGAGGGGATTTTGGTTCAAACGTAGTTTTTTATGAGTTTTTGAAAAGAAATCCTATAGCGCTAGCTTCGCAAGGCGAGGCCTTGCAAAGAATTCTTGATAAAATCTGTTCTGTGTAGGGCAGTGGGGCCGAATTTTGAGAGGGCTTGGCGGTGGGATAGAGTACCATAGCCTTTATTTTTATCGAAGTGATACTGCTGGTATTTAGCAGACAGTTTGGTCATGTGCTCATCTCGCGCGACTTTAGCAATTATGCTGGCAGCTGCTATCGATAGAGAAATCCCGTCCCCGCCGACAATTCCTTTTTGGTTTTTAAGCCCTATGTTTTTAAGATGTTTAATATAAAAACCGTCGACCAGCACAAAAATTTTACCGCTGGATGTTCGATTATATAGATTTTGGACAACGTTCCTCATTGCACGAAAGGTCGCTTTTCCGATGCCAATCCGGTTAATTTGGGCGACGTCGATTATGCTTATATGATAGGCTAAAGATTCTTTTTGAATAACTTTTGAGAGCAATTTCCGCCTGTTTGCCGATAGCTTTTTTGAGTCATTGATACCGAGGGAAAGTAGGTAGTTAGTTCGTTCGTAGTTCGTCGTTGAAGAAAACACAACACCACCGACATATAGTGGCCCCGCAAATGCTCCGCGCCCAACCTCATCAACGCCAATAACAGTGTAACCTTTTTTCCAAAGGTCTATTTCATGTTCTAAGTTCGGAAGCTTCATTTATTAGATGTAAGATGTAAGACTTATGATGTATGAAATTTCCTACATCCTAGATCATACATCTTAAATCATTTCCCGGGATTTGAAAACCCCTCCATTTTCCTGGTAAGCTAATTGTATGGATCAGGAACCTCAGCCAAAAAATCCAACCCCTTCGCGAGTAAAGAAAAAGTGGCTCGTTGGTATTCCTGGGACCAGGCGTTCCGTAAATGTTCCCGGTGTTGCGGGATTGAGTTCTTTTGTTGTGGGTACCGCTCTTATTGGATCGCAATTAATTGGCGGCGGGGGACACCACGATGAAGTTTACGCCTACCAGCCTCCTTCAACTCCTGCACACACACAACAAATAATCGCCGGCGAGGGAGTTCGCGTTGTGCCGATTGATCAAAAAGAATCGGTAGGTCAACTCACGGAAGAGGTGATGAGTACCGTTCCAATAAACTTAAAAGAAGATGCGAAAGTCGCAATTCCACTGATAATAAAAGCTTTTCAAGACGAAAATATACCCTCGAAGAAGGTTCTGGCGTTTGCCTTTGCTACTGCAGAATACGAAGCGGACTTTGATATAGCCAAGCGAGAGTACGAAGGAGAAGCACAAGCTGAGAAACTTCAATATGAAGGTGGAACAAAATATTACGCACGGGGTCTTGGTGCTTTGACACACAAAATAAACTACGAGAAGTACGGTAAACGCTTTAATATAGATCTTGTGAACAACCCCTGGCTCTAAGGCCCGAAAATTCCGCAAGGATTTTAACGGCGTTCATTAAAGACGAAGGGATTGCAGATCTTGTGGAGCAGGGCAAACTTGAAGAGGCAAGAAAAAGGTTCGTTGGCAACTATGACGAGAGCGATGAATACAATAAAAGGATCACTCGATATATTATTCTACGAACACAATCGTATTTTGAGAAAATGAATTGATGGTGGTTGACAAACGGTATATATAAAGTATATACTTTTATTATCATGAATACGGCAGTAATTAACATAAAAGTAGAACCGTCCACAAAAAAACGGGCTCAAAAAGTAGCTCGTGACATGGGCGTAAGTTTAAGTTCGTTACTCAACGCACATCTTAAACAGATAATTAAGACAAAAAAAGTAGAACTAAATGCCAATGAGGAACCAAGCGAATACCTGATAAAGTCACTAAAACAATCCGAAAAGGACGCGAAAAAAGGAAAAGTTTCTCCGAGGTTTAATGACGTTGAAGAAGCAATTAAATGGTTAGATGACCCTAAAGCAAAATATCAAAATGGAGATCGAGTTTAGCCCCAGATTCCACAAACATTATCAAAAAGTAAATGTAAGAATTCGAAATCAAACTAAAGACCGGCTAAGAATTTTTAAAAAGAACCCCCGAAGAGCTTTATAAACCGTCCTCGAAAAATTAATCGGCAGCGGGTAAACTTTTTCGTCTTGAGATTTCGACAAGGCCTGCAAGATACGTTATAGCCAGTATCGCAAGTACAATTATTACTGCATCAATACTTAATCTTCCTTGTTCTTCCCAATATACGTCTTTTAAGAATAGCCAGAGAGCGAATTCGTCAAGAGTGAGCGCCGCGCCAATCCCGAAAACTGCGGACATTATTAGATGAAGTTTGCGATTGTCCCAAAATGAAATCGAGGCGTAACCTGCGATCAGAAGCAAAATAATTCCCGGAACAAGATGGTGAATATGGGGGTTTGTGGGGTTTTGAGAAAAAAGGTTCGCATTCTGCAAATAAGTTACGGTTCTTGTGATGACAAATGTCAAAAGAAAACTTATAAGAACAATCAAATGTGAGAGTTGGTTGATTTTATGCGCGTGCGAAAGGTGTTCGATTACAACTTTATGAAGGGCCATACATATATAAAGTGTACCACGAGTATCAAGGGTATCAAGAGTATCACGGGGTTTATCTTATTTACTTTTGGGCGGGGGAGGCAATCATGAAGTCAAAATTCAATTTGTGAAGTCTTGGGTTGCGAGAAGTCCGTAGGTTGAGTCAATCGCGACACCTACGCCAATATGGCCAAAGGAAGGATTTAAAATATTTGCGCGGTGGCCGGCAGAATTCATCCAATTGGTGACAATAATGTCAGCAGTTGCCGCTCCTGCTATGTTTTCCCCGGCAGTCGTGTACGAAATTCCGCCCATCCTCATTCTTTGAAAAGGATCAAGACCGTCGGGATTCACGTGGCTAAAGAAGTGGCGGGCTGCCATGTCCCGGCTATGTGCTCGGGCAACCGCGGCAAGTGCGTCACTCCATGCAAATGCTGATACTCCGTTCGCGGCCCGCTGCTGGTTTGTCATCCTAAAAATATCCTGTTCAACCTGGTATACATTCACGGCTTGCGGTTGTAAGATTGATATCGGGTTTGTGGGCATTTGGATCGGCTGCGGAATGGAAGTTGGCTGTGGTTGTATTTGCGGCGGCTGATTATTTTGGAAGGGATTTATATTTACAACAGGAGTTGAAGTTGGGATTGGAATTACAGTTGGCGGGATGGTTCGTGTCGGAACAAACGGAATAGAGGTCTCCGGAATAGGCGTCGGCGGCAGAGCAGGCGGAATGAATGTTCTCGCACCTCCAGGACTGGTTGTTTCGGGTACATTTTGCGGCGGATGAAAACTGCTTTCGCCGGGAATTTCAAATTTCACCGCCGGAATAAGCTTAAATGCAACTCCATTAAACAATTCGAGCCCCTTGGTATTAAGCGTAGCAAAATAAATTTGGTAGAAAGCGGGTTTTACTATTTTTGAATTTTCGATGGCTTGTTGCAGAAAAGGATTGTTTGTGCTTGCTGTAACGAGCATAGTGAAGAGAAAAAAAGTGACAAAAAAAGACGCGACGAGAGAAGGTATAACATTTAGTACTCGGTCAATGCGATGAACAAACATAAATCTATTAATACCGATTACCGAGTCCGTCGCAGCAAAGAAAAGTTTTTTAAATGAAAGGATTTTCCAAAGAATAAGAAAAGACATTCCTTGAATAATAAGTGACAGTTGTAGGTTGGTGACGGGAAGAAAATATTTGTTTGCTCCTGCAATAATAATTCCCAACGCAGAAGAAGCGGCGACAATTATTAGAAATTTAAAAAAAGAATAAAAAGAGAAGAACCACGCGGTTCTATAAATCGCCACGGCTATTACTGCAAAAAAGACGATTCCGACAATATCAAATGTCGCAAGATTCATGCTTCATTTTATACTACAAAGCAAACAGGTTTCAAGATGATATTCTTCTCTCGCAAATTTGTTAAAATAAAATTATGGATGAGAATTGGAAGATTGAGTACTATATGACTTTGAGTGGGCATTCCCCCGTCGAAGAGTTCATTTTAAAATTAAGTGTCAAAGCACAAACAAAACTTTCCATTATCTTTGGTTTACTAAAAGAATTTGGCGTTAATATTGGTATGCCTCACTCAAAAAAGGTGATAGGAACTCCATTATGGGAACTGCGAATTTTGGGCGAGGACAGTATTAGGATTTTGTATATTACCCAGACAGATAAGGTTTTTCTTCTCCTGCATGCATTTCAGAAGAAAAAACAAAATACAGACAAAAAGGAGATTAAAATAGCCTTAGAAAGACTCTTCGACTATAAATTAAGAACTCAAAATTGACTATTGCAATATCACAATTTTGTGATACTATTTAATTATGGATGATTGGGATAAAACAAAACAAAAATTGATGAAAAATCCGGCATTTCGCCGAGAATATGAAGCGTCGAGGCCTGAGTTTGAAATAGCGCGGGCGATTATTCGCGCAAGAATTAAAAATAAACTTACACAAGCACAGCTTGCGAAAAAACTCAAAACCCGCCAGTCAGTTATCTCCAGGTTTGAAAGCATGAATACTACGCCGTCACTCTCATTTCTCAAAAGACTCGCGGCCGCGCTCAACCTAACCCTCCGCATCGAATTCTCCTAGTTTGTAGCCCCACCCTGGTTGCCACTGCCAAGGAGTAGCAATTGCTTCCTCTAAAGAAATTTTTTTGATCCAATGTTCTAACCCATATTGTGTTGCTCTGTGACCAATTACCATAACTTTTTTGCCATCAAAATTTTTAAGCAAATAAATAAGAAAATCTTTCATTCTCTTGGCAGTATTCTCATAGCTTTCTCCATTCGGGAAAGGAAGACTAATATGTTTTGATTTTTCTGGATCAACTTCGCTGCTTGAGCGTTGTGTTAAGTCTCCATAGTTACATTCTCGAAGCCTGCCATCTTTTATTATTGGAATATTTTTGTTTACAAACGCGATTTCTGCGGTTTTATACGATCTTTGTAAATCAGAACAAAATACGGCATCGAGAGATTCGTTTTTGTACCTTTCGCCTAATTCTTGTGCTTGTTGTATTCCGAGCTCTGACAATTCAACATCGTTGTGTCCCGAAGATAAATGTTTTTCATTGTCAGTTGTAGTCGAGTGAGACTCAAAAATGATTGTTATCATAAGCATATTATATCAGTAGTAGAAGTTGGAATCCTGTTCGCGCATTAGTGTGGTATAATGAATTGTGGTTCATGATTTTTCTTCCTCAATACTTTTAACCTATAAAGGAAAAATGTTATTATTGAGCCCGGACATGCCCACAACCGGTCCTCCGCAGCTTTTATGGCGTTTAATCAGCGGGGAAAAGGAAGACCCCGAATCATTTGAACAGGCGATTTGCAGAAGAATAAAGCATACAACAAAACTCGAGCTTACCAACATACAACTCTTATCTTCGGCCACTCACAAGAAAGGTAAACATTTTTATCATGGTGAACTAACCGACAAAGATGTGAATTCAATCGAGAGAAGAGAAGGGCAGCGCTTGGAATTTTTTACACTTTCCGAACTTGAGAAACTCACATTAACTTCGGCGACTGAGGGACTTTTGAACGAATACAGAAATACAGTCGAAAAACTCTTCGCCCGCGAGTAACTATTCTACAAATGTGAGGGCGACGCCGCGCTTGCCGGCCCGTCCTGTTCTTCCAATTCTGTGAATGTAGTCGTCATAAGATGCAGGAGCATCATAATTGATTACATGTGTAACATCGTCTATGTCGATACCGCGTGAGGCAACATCAGTTGCGATCAATATTTGTATCCTATCTTCTTTAAATTCATCCAGGGCGCGCTGGCGCTGATTTTGTGATTTATTGCCGTGAATTGCGGCGGCTCGAAAGCCGCGTTCGGAAAGCGCGCGCGCAAGCTTCTCCATTCCCCACTTTGTTCTTCCAAAGATCAATACTTTGCTGAACCCCTCCTGAATCAGAAGATCGTGAAGTATGTCTATTTTTGAAGCCCCATTTGCAACTCTTATTACATCCTGATCTATATTCTCAGCCGTATCTTGTTGTTTAACAGATACAGTCACCGGGTTTGAAACAAAGTCGCGGAGTATCTCCTGCGTCTTGCCGTCTACCGTCGCTGAAAAGAAGAGAGACTGCCGGATTTTTGGGAGGAGAGAAACAATATACTTAATATCGTGGATGAAACCGATATCAACCATGCGGTCTACCTCGTCAAGGACTATATTTTGGAAAAGGCTAAGGTTGAGTTCGCGGCGTTCTATTAAGTCTTTTAATCTTCCGGGAGTGCCTATAACAAAATGAGGCCTGTGGCGGAGCGCATATGTTTGGCGTCTAATATTCGCGCCGCCGATTGCAGAAACGGCCTCAAGATCCGTTCCGCGGGCGAAT
>JBGOVI010000056.1:0-5717 GCA_041478035.1 Patescibacteria group bacterium | reverse complement strand
TAAGGAATCAGGCCTCGGCCCCGGCGGCGGGATTTAACCTCACGTCGAACTTCAAGTTTAGCTCTATAATTGATATAATAAGGTTCGGAAACTTTGGGGTCTGTAGCTCAGTTGGCTAGAGCGTCAAGCTTATACCTTGAATGTCCCTGGTTCGAGTCCAGGCAGACCCACAACGACTCGCTACGATCGCTCAGTGCAAGCACGTTTTTATTTCCATTTGTTATAATAGAATATCCAATGAGAAAAGTTTTACTGCTAGTTATTGTGGCTGTTTTGTTCGCAATTAAATTTTTTGTTGTCCCTCATGTTTATTCTGACGAACTTGATGACATAAATAAAAAATTGTCAGAACTCCAGTCACAACTTTCGTCTTCTCAAAAAGCAACCGCTCCTCTTGAATCGCAGTTAAAGAACCTCCAAACACAACTGGCAGGAATCGAGTTGCAAGTCTTAGGAATAGAACAAGATTTAGTTCAAAAGAAAAAATCTATTGATGAAGGATACAAAGATTTGGACCACCAAAAAAGTATTTTCAATCAAACAGTCCGCGATTATTACATAAAAAGCTATTCATTCTCTCCTCTCCTTATCTTCATTTCAAGCGCTGATGCGGCAGATGTAACGCGCGCAATTGTCTATCGGAAAAAGGGTACGGACCACGACCGCGACACAATCACAAGTCTTGCCTTACATATTGTTGATCTTGAAGCAAGACGCATAAAACTTGGGGACGAGGAGAAAAGACTTGCTTCTGCCAAGGAAAAATTAGGTTCTGAAAAAGAGAGTCTCGCAAAAGTTGTAAAAGGCGCAAAAGATTATCAAGCCACTCTTTCAACTCAGATAGCGCAGCTCTCAGCGCGTCAACAAGAAATTTTGGGACAACGTTTAGCAGCGCTTAATATCCCCCGATCAGCAGGAACAACACTCGCAGGTTGTACTGATGACCGTGGAAAAGACCCCGGTTTCTCGCCTCGCCTGGCATTTTATACATATGGCGTCCCAAACCGTGTAGGTCTTAATCAGTATGGTGCAAACGGCAGAGCTAAGGCTGGACAAGGCTCAGAGACTATACTTGGCGCATATTATCAAAATTATGAACTCAAAAAAGATTATTCAGCAGATATAAATATAAACGTTGAAGGATATGGATCATTTAATATTGAGGATTATGTTAAAAGAATTTATGAGATGCCCGATTCTTTTGAAATGGAAGCTTTAAAAGCTCAGGCTGTTGCAGCAAGATCTTATGCTCTTGCCTACACCAACAACGGGGCAGGATCAATTTGCACTACTCAACAATGCCAGGTCTTCAAACCCGATCCGAAGGGAGGGCGCTGGGAGCAAGCGGTAAATGATACACGAGGTTGGGTTATGGTTGCGGGAGGAGCGCCTATTAAGGCGTGGTTTTCATCAACGCATGGGGGGTACGTCTTATCATCAAGTGAGATTGGTTGGAGTAGCACATCTTTTACAAAACATGCAACAGATACAACAACGAGCTCGGCTGCAAGTTTCTCCGACCTACAATCGAATGCATACGATAAAGACTCTCCTTGGTTCTATTGCGACTGGGGGTCACGCGCCTCATACAACAAAACTGCTTGGCTTAAAGGGTCAGAGGTAGCAGACATTGCAAACGTCATCCTTTTGGGACGCGGCGATTCCTCAACTAACGAACACCTCTATCAAACCGATAAACCAAATCCGGCGGGCACTGATACTTGGGATGAAAACCGAGTCCGCCAAGAGCTTCAAAGTCGGGGAATTACTCCTTTTAATAATGTTTCCGATGTCTCATCAGGCGCTGATTTTGGTGGGGGTCGAACAACAAACGTGAATATAAACGGTGATGCGGGATCGCAAAGTTTTTCAGGGGACGAGTTTAAAAACTGGTTTAATCTGCGCGCCCCCTCAAATCTTCAAATCGTCGGCCCGCTGTTTAATATCGAGAAACAATAATGCTATAATAGCCTCACTATGTCGGGAAACTTGGAGGGCGAATTTGTTATAAAAAACGAGTCTCAAAGCGAGCCAAAACACAGCGCGCATTTTTATTCAAATCTCGTCCTTAACCCGAACAACGTCACTTTTGAAAATCAGGATACAGATGAGGAGATAGTTTTGCTTGTTAGACGAGACTTGATTACAAATGTTCCTTGGATAATTTTCGCAATTATTCTTATTCTAGTTCCGCTTCTAATAAATTCTTTATCGTCTTTTTTTACTCCTTTTTTTAATTTCTCATCAGGTGTTCAACTCATTGGTTTTCTTTTTTATTACCTGATAGTTTTTGGATACATACTTATACAATTTACGCTGTGGTATTTTAATGTCGGTCTTGTAACTACCAAGCGAATCGTAGATTTTAATGTATTGGGAGTTTTATCAAAGCAGATAAGCGAAACCAAACTTAATCTTGTTGAGGATGTCACCTATTCTCAGGTTGGATCGATTCGAAGTGTATTTGATTACGGAGACGTAACTATTCAAACTGCGGGCACGCAAGAGAATTTTGAATTTGACCGCGCCCCGGAACCTGCAAGAATTGTCCATATTATCGGCGATTTAATAGGAGGCCCAAGATAATGGATCCTATATCTTTTATGTCATCTCTTTTTGCAAGTCAAGACGTAATATTTAGGTTCGCTCTTGTAATTTTGAGTGCGTTTTACGGCCTTTTTGCTCTAATCGTTGCAATTCAGATTGGCAATTTAAACCGGATTATTAAACAGGTTGGCGCCTCAGCCGTCCTTAATTTCCTTGCAGTTCTCCATTTTTTCGCCGCCCTTGCGCTCCTTGCGCTCGCAGTGCTATTCTTATAACATGGATGCAAATATTCTGTTGTCAAAAATAGTGGCGATCCCCACCGACTCAACGTGGTCCCAAGTCTATTCAACCATTAATCTATATGTAGCACTTAGCCTCAAGAGCGACGAGTCAGAAGAAAAATCTGAAAAAGACGAGAGCATGGTAAGTGCCGGGAAGGAACTTCTTGAGCGAATACAACGGGAGTATTTTTCGCAAGATGAGAAAAACCTTGAGAATATAAAAAAGAGTATCGAAGAAGCAACGTCTGATATCTCTGACAAGACAAGGGTCTGTATAGTTTTAGCAACTGTTTCAGGCGACAACCTGTATATCGTCACGGTCTCCTCAGGCCAAGTCGTTTTAAAGCGCGAGGGTAAAATTGGCGTCGTTGCCAAAGGTGTATCGGGAGAGATCGCAGCATTTTCTGGAAAAATCAGAGGGAATGATATCATAATACTTGAGACTGAAGACTTTGCAGAAAAACTTCCAATTTCAAAACTTTCCTCGCATCTTGATGATTTAGGAGTTACCGAAATCGCCGAAAATCTGGCGCCAATTGTTCAGAGCGAAGCAGGCGGCGGGGAGGCTGCGATTATTCTTCAGTATAAAAAGTCCGATCAAGGACCAGACATTGCCTCCGACATAAAAGAACAAGAAGAGGAGGCATTATCCGAAGCTCCTAAACAACCAAAGCAAATGTTACCTAAAATTAATATTCCAAAAATCGCACTCCCGGCAAATTTATTCACTTTTCAAAAAAAGAAACTAACAATTGTTACCATAATCCTTCTCGTCTTCCTTCTTCTTGGAAGTATTATCTTTGAACGGGGGCGACAAGACACGGCAAAAAGGCAGGCTGTGCTTGCTGAAATATTGACACCTGCAGAAAAAAAGTATGAGGAGGCAAATGCGCTACTTGCCTTGAATCGCGGACTTGCGCTTGACGAGCTTAATCAAATCAAAGAAACACTCGCAGGCTCTACCGGCAAAATCGCCGATAATTCTCCCGAGCGAAAAAAGCTTGATGAATTTATAGGAAAAGTGGAGGGAAAAATCGGGGAACTTGGAGCCGGGGCAACTCTCGCAAACCAAAAGTTAATTTATGAAAAGGGAGCTGACCTTACTCAATTCAAAAATGGACAGCTCGTAATTGTAACACGCGCAGGTAAAGTATCTCTCTTGGATTCAGGCGGTCAGGTAAAAAAGGAGTTTGACACCAAAAATTCTGATGCATCAGCTGTAGCTGAAAATGACAATAATATATTCGTGTTGGGGTCGTCCGGAATATCGCAAAGCACTAAAACGGGGTCAACAAAAAATGCTGTAAAGGACGGAGCGGGAATAATTTCAATTGACACATTTGGGTCAAATCTTTACGCCCTCACAAAAGATGGGATAGATAAATATGCGGGATCTGAATTTTCAAAAAGCGGTTATCTTAAGGATGCAACCTTGAAAAACCCTACCAGTATGACCATTGACGCATCTATTTTTGTCTTAGATGATGGAAAAATCAGAAAATTTACAAAAGGCAATGAAGAAACTTTCACAGTTTCCGGGCTCACAAAAGAAATAAATTCGAACGCACAAATTTTCACAAGCCCTGACTCTACCGACCTTTATGTTCTTGATCCAAAAACTACAAGGATTATTGCGATTTCAAAAAGCGATGGATTAGTCAAAAATCAGTACGTCTCAAAAGACCTCGCAAACGCTTCATCTTTTGCAGTTGATGAAGGCGGGAAAAAGATATATGTTGTGATCTCAGGAAAGCTTTACTCCTTTGATCTATAGCTAATAGACTACAGTCCACGGTCTACAGCAAAACAACTAGCGGTAGTCTGTAGTCAGTAGACCATAAGCTTCCTCGACTTGGTATAATATATTCATGAAAATAGTTAATAAATATTCGAGGACGTATAAAGTCGAGGAGAAACTTGAGGCTGGGATTGCCTTGCTCGGATCAGAAGTGAAAGCCTTGCGGGAAGGACACGCCGATATAACAGGGGCTTATGTTCGAATCGCAGGAAGCGAAGCATACCTAATCAATGGGAAAATTTTCCCATATAAATTTTCGCGCATTGAAGGATATCAAGAAGACCGTTCGCGCAAACTCTTGCTTCATAAGTCTGAAATCATAAGTCTTAAGTCCAAGCTTGATCAAGGAAAATTCACAATAGTTCCCTTGTCGATTTATTTGAAAGATGACAATTTCAAGCTCGAAATAGCGCTTGTTGAAAGTAAAACCAAACGCGAAAAACGCAAAGACAAGAGACGTGAAGTAATCGACCGCGACCAGGAAAAAGAGTTGAAAAATTATTGACAATAAGGCCTAAACAGTAATATACTCACGATATGAATAGAGCCGAACAATCACCGCTAAGCAGATTTAATAATTACGACAAGGAATTTTGGCACAAAAAATCCGATCAACTTACCGCCCTAGGGCTTATTACATTGGCTTCGATTACTTGGCTTAGTGGCAACCAGACTTTGGAAGCTGTTGGCATTGGATCTGGAATAATTGCTATATCTTCTCCAATAACTTTTGCATTTGCAAGAGCAGGAGTAGCACAAGCCGGATGGATTCGAAATCAAAACAAAATCCCTTTTAGCCTCAAATAATCAGTTTAAAAAATATCCTCTAGTTTAGACAGTGAATAAAGTGCTTGCACTGAGCGAGCGAAGCGAGTCGTAGTGTGGAGATGGAGGTATTGAAACCTCGTCCAGGATTATCTCTTTAAAAACATCTACAAGCTTAGTTAATTTTTAATTGTCGTTATGTTCTGATCCAATTAACAGGAAAAACATTTCCAAGGTTAAGGTTTTCGAATAAAGCTCCAACCAAAAACTTTATCTTATCCAAACTTTGTTTTTGCCCGTACCTTATCGTTTGGAAAAATAGTGGT
>JBGOVI010000018.1:0-13900 GCA_041478035.1 Patescibacteria group bacterium | reverse complement strand
GAAACGAAACATCTCAGGTCGGGGATTTTTCTAAACAAAGAGAAATTTTTAAGCAGATGTTGTCCACGTTTAAATTCTCTCAATAATTCTTGTTCGACTTCAAATTTTAATGCTATACTGAATGTATGGATGATTCTGCTCAAAAAGCGGAGGGTTCAGTTATGCCAAGTTCAGGCGCTCCTGTCAAGAGTCAGGCTTCGAACGGCGATTTTAATGTGGATTCGGAACTTGCAAAACTGGGGGCTTCTATAAATGCTGCATCAATGCCTTCTGATCTTCATGATAAAGCGGTTGCGATGTTAAATCGATTAAAAATTATTAAGAGCGATGCAAGTTTTTTCCTGGAATACGATTCGATCAGTAGATATATTGAATGGATAACAAATTTGCCCTGGAATAAAAGTTCTACTGATGTTTTAGATCTTGCCCATGCAAAGCAAATTCTTGATAAAAATCACTACGGACTTTTGGAGGTCAAAGAAAAAATCATGGAGTATTTAGCAATTATGATTCGCAAAAAACAAAAAAATATGGGCGCAGAGTCATTTGCCCGGGCGCCAATCATCTCACTCGTCGGTTTGGTTGGAGTTGGAAAAACAACAGTTGCCTTCTCGATTGCCGAGGCTTTGGGGAGAAAAGTCGAGCGCATTCCCTTTGGAGGAATGGGTTCGGCGTCTCAACTCCGCGGCAAAACTCGACTTTTCCCGGACGCAGAACCTGGTTTAATTATAAAAGCTTTAAGGCGCGCTGCGACTAATAATCCCGTGATACTTCTTGATGAAATAGACCGGGTTTCAGATGATGCTCGCGCAGATATCATGGGGGTTTTAATAGAGCTACTTGATCCAGAGCAGAACAAAGCTTATACGGACCACTTTATTGATTACCCTTTCGATTTACAAAACGTTCTCTTTATTGCAACATCAAATAATACAAAGGATATATCAACCGCGGTTTTGGACCGTCTTGAAATAATTCAGATGCCCTCATATACTGATCAGGAGAAAATAACAATTGCAAAAAGTTATATGTTTCCCAAAGTTTTGACAGAGTCAGGGATGAGTACGTCCGATATAATAATAGATGATAATGTCTGGGAGGAGATTGTTAGACCTTTGGGTTATGACTCCGGAATCCGTTCGCTCGAGCGGATAATTTCCGGCCTGGTTCGGAAAATTGTTTATCACGAGCTATTGGGTAAAATCCCAAAGGGACAATTTAGGATTTCGGCACAAAACGTCAAAGAATTTGTGCCACAATGGTAGGCAGAAGACAAATTAAAAGTTCAAAATGCAAAATTCAAAGTTACAATTCAAAATTCAAAATTTTAATAATTACAAACTGCAAACTGTAACTTTTAACTTTTCAATTTTAATTTTTAACTAATATTATGGATACTTTATCTTTCATATCGCTTGGTGGGGTTGGGGATGTTACAAAAAACATGTCCGCCTATGTTTTCGGAAACGAAATTTTAATCGTTGATTGTGGAATCGGGTTTGCTGATGAGACAATGCTCGGCGTAGACTTAATGATTCCTAATATTTCCTATCTTAAGCAAATGATTGCCGGAGGAAAAAAAATTGTCGGCATGCTGCTTACTCATGGACATGAAGACCATATAGGCGCATTGCCTTTTATACTACCCTTACTTCCACAATTCCCAATTTACGCGTCTTCTTTGACTGCCGCTTTGTCCAATGAAAAACTTCAGGAATTTGGCTCGAAAAACCTGGTGCATACCGTGAGCTTTAATGATACGATTCGTCTAGGTTCTTTTTCCGCGTCTTTTGCGCGCGTGACGCATTCAATAATTGACGCTGCCAATATTTTAATTCGTACACCAATTGGAAATTTTTATCACGGCAGTGACTTTAAGTTCGACTTCACCCCGGTTGACGGCCGCCCTTCTGAAATTCGAAAAATTGCGAAATGGGGAGAAGAGGGAATTTTGTGTACTATGTCAGATTGTTTAGGGGCAGAACGTCCGGGGCATTCCGAGTCGGAAATTAAAATTACAGAAAGTTTTGACGACGAATTTAAGCGCGCACGCGGAAAAATATTTATAACTACTTATTCCTCAAATATTTCCCGTATGAACCAAGCAATTAGTGTTGCAAAAAAATATAACAGGAAAGTATGTGTTATAGGAAGGTCATTTTTGAAATCCCGCGATATCGGACGCAAGCTAAAATACATGGATTTGCCGACTAAAATGGAGATTAGGCCGCAGGAAGTTAAAAGGTTTTCGCCTAACCAGGTAATGATTTTGCTTGCGGGAAGCCAGGCCCAAGGCGAATCGGGCTTGGTCCGTATTTCTCAAGACCAAGACCGCGACATTCGTATTGCCCGGGGCGATACTGTAATATTTTCGGCCGACCCAATTCCGGGCAACGAAGTCAACATTAATGCTTTGATTGATACGCTTTCAAAAAAAGAAGCAAGGGTAGTATATTCAGAAATCACCGATGATTTTCATGTTTCGGGCCATGGCTCGCAAAACGACTTAAAACTTCTAGTTTCACTAACCAACCCCCGGTTTCTTCTTCCGATTGGTGGAACGTACCGCCATATGGTGGCGTATCGCGATATCGCGGAAGAAATGGGATATACGGAGGATAAAGTTATTTTTGCAGACCAAGCACGCGAAATAATATTTACACAGAGTGGGTTCAGGATAGGAAAATCAGCGCCCTCGCCGAACGTATATGTAGATCAAATTTCCGGCGCGGCAATTGAGAATTATGTAATTTTAGATAGACAAAAAATTGCGGAAGAGGGCGTAATTATTGTGGTAGTAGAAATTGATTCGACAACCGGTCAATTGTTGTCTGCACCGGATGCCATTGTGCGAGGTGTAAATCTTTCAGACCACGACAAGTTTGTACGGGGATTGGCGCAAGAACTAGGAAGGATTTTTGTAAAGAAACAGGAGAAGGTTACAAATTGGAATTTTTATAGAAAAACAATCCAGCAAAAAGCAGAAACCATTCTATATGAGGAAGGTCGCGA
Source organism: Patescibacteria group bacterium (assembly GCA_041478035.1). Lineage (GTDB taxonomy): Bacteria > Patescibacteriota > Microgenomatia > Levybacterales > GWA1-39-11 > GWA1-39-11. The sequence goes on along the minus strand of JBGOVI010000018.1, from coordinate 10,888 downwards.
ACCCCTAATCATCCCCGTAGTTTTAGAAGTTTAATATAAATCTTTTAAGAATTGCTCAATTTTTTCAGCGGCATAAGGAGAGTTCATTTCACGTCTTCCGTGGTGCCCTAAGTTATTATATTCAAAAAAATAATAAATTTTGCCCGATAGTTTACGAATCGCAAGCGACATTTCTTCTACTTCTTCGCCCGCTCTCTTCCTTCTCATAGTGAAACTTCTATTTAGGGGATTTGCGCTATGTTCGAATTCGTATTTTACACCATTTATTTCGAATATTATTCCATGGATTGATTCATCAATGCTGTTCACTATAGTATTTATTACAGCACTTTTAAATTCAGGACACGAAACGAGGGTTAACTTAGTTTTTTCTATCAAACTTCTTCCGGTTTCGCGGGCTAAATCCGGGGACATTGGCGAACTATCATAAGATGGCTCACCGCTTTCCCGTTTTGTTACCATGCAGTGATTATAACACCTGGCTGCCCGAGATCAAGTAATCGTCGGGAGCTTTGAATTTTGGATGAAAAATGTTATCCTTTATACACTAAATAAACGTATGGCAAGACGGAGGAGGAAATATCACAAGAGGAGTTCGCTTAGGTTAAAAAAGAATACTATCTATACTTTGTTTGCCATTAGTTGTATAGTCGGGGGTCTTGCTCTTTTTGCATCATATACACAAAGCAATGAACTACTTGCTGCTATAAATCGCTATCTCACATCATATTTTGGGTGGATCTCATTTATTGTTCCTGTAAATATCATTTTATTTGGTCTAATTCTTTCAAGAATAAAGGCCCCTTTTGCCCACGCCAACGTTTTTTTGGGATTTGCTTTATTGACAGTTTCGCTTCTTGGGTTGTTTCGTTCCGGACAAATCGGCGAGCAGATCTTTCTCGTTTCAAATTCGATTTTTGGATCCGTCCTTTCGTTGATATTTTTTGTTGCAGCGGCTCTTATTGGTTTGGTTGTGTTCCTCAACCTTTCATTCGCACAAGTATTTGAGGTATTTACAGCCGTAATCGGCGGGGCCAGCGTCGCAGCTAAAAGTTTGTTGCCCCTTTTTAAAAGCAAAAAATTTGCGGTTAATTCTATTCAAGATATTAAGATAAAAGGGTTAAAAGATGAGCCCGTAAAAGCAGAGGCCGGAAGGTCTTTGCCGCCTCCCCCTAAAGTTCCAAATAAGAACGGAACGATGGAAGATAAACTTGTATTAAATAAGCCCCTAGAAATTGGGGTTTGGGAATATCCTCCTCTTTCTCTTCTTTCAACACACGCAGGAAAGCGCGACACCGGAGATGTAAAAAAAATAGCCGGCAAAATTGAGGAAACACTTCATAGTTTCGGGATAAAAGGCAGAGTTGCGGAGATTAACGTAGGACCTTCAGTTACTCAATATGCTCTAGAAATTCCACAGGGTACAAGATTGTCAAAAATCACTACTCTCGCCAACGATTTGGCTCTTAGAACTGAAGCTCCAACCGGGCAAATCAGAATCGAAGCGCCAATTCCGGGGCGAAATTTGGTAGGAATTGAAATTCCAAACCGCTCGCTTGAAATTGTATCACTTAAAACTATGCTTGAATCTGATCAAATGCAGGCGGCAAAATCAAAACTTGCGGTGCCTCTTGGGCTTGATGTTTCAGGAAACGCGGTGGTTGCAGATCTGACTCGCATGCCGCACGTTTTAATCGCGGGAACGACGGGTTCCGGAAAATCTGTCATGATAAATTCAATAGTTACATCAATATTGTTTCGAGCCTCGCCTTCTGAAGTGAAGTTGATACTGATTGACCCCAAACGTGTTGAGCTCACAACTTACAACGATATCCCGCATTTGATGTATCCTGTTGTTGTAGAGGTGCAACAGGCGGTTTCGGCTCTCAAATGGGCTATGAAAGAGATGGACAGGCGCTACGTGAAGTTTCAGGACTCGGGAGTTAAAAATATTGATGGATACAACGAGCTTTCAGGGTTTCAGGCGATGCCTTACATAGTGATTCTTATTGACGAACTGGCTGACCTTATGTCTCTTGCGGCGGTTGAAGTTGAAGATTCTATTGCACGGATCGCACAAATGGCTCGCGCAACAGGAATCCATTTGGTCTTGGCAACGCAGCGGCCTTCAGTTGATGTTTTGACGGGTCTTATCAAGGCAAATATTCCGTGCCGTATATCATTCAATGTTTCATCAATGATTGACAGTAAAGTTATAATTGATACCCCAGGTTCTGAAAAATTACTTGGGCGGGGCGATATGTTATATGTTCCACCGGAACAAGCAAAGCCAACAAGAATTCAGGGGACTTTTGTGTCAGACCAGGATGTTAAGCGGGTAGTCAATTTTATCAAATCGCGCGGAATCCCCGTGCAATATACAACTGAAGTGGTTGAGCAGAGCGTTAATCTTGGAAGACGAGGGCTTGCAAGTAATAGCGGAATGGGAGGACGTGATGAAGAGCTATTTGAGCAGGCAGTCCGCATAGTCTGTGCATATGATAAGGCATCTTCGTCTCTTCTTCAAAGAAGACTTTCAATTGGATTTAATAAAGCGGCAAGAATCATTGAAATGCTTGAAGAGGCCGGAGTCGTCGGGCCGGCTGATGGAGCAAAACCTCGGGATGTTTTGATTCGCGACCCCGATCAGTATCTTGCGAACAGACAGACCCCCTAAATTATGAGAAAAGTTAGCGACATGTTACGGGAAGCTCGCGAAGAACAAAATTTAAAACTGGCAAACGTTTCCCGCGAAACAAAAATAAAGGAAGTTTTTTTGGAAGAAATAGAACACGGCAATTTCGCAGAACTTCCTTCAGAAAGTTATGCTCTTGGGTTTGTTAAAAATTACGCAAAATATTTGGGGCTTCCGCTTGCAACAGTTGTCCCTCTTTTTCGCCGAGAGTATGATTCCCAAAAGAACATTTCAATTATTCCTGAATTTAGAAAAACACAGAATAAATTTAATAGAAAATTTATTTTTTCTCCCCGAGGATTTGTAGTAATGCTTGTAATATTGATTGTTGGAGTCTACATTTTCTTTCAATACAGTTCGCTCATTTTTGCGCCGCGTCTTGAAATCATTGCGCCTCGCGATGGGTTGGTCACGGGAAATAATGTTATAGATGTTCGCGGAAAAACAGATCCATATGCTGCGGTTTTTATTGAAAATGACGAAGTGTACGTTGGGCTAGACGGAACATTTAAAAAGTCGGTCTATGAATTTACAGGAAATAACAAAATAACAGTTGTTGCAAAAAATAGATTTGGGAAAGAATCAAGGAAAGTGATTAATATCAAAGTAGAGTAAAGTGTCGACCGGGACTGGTTTTATATATTTGATCTCTCTTGCTTTTGCCTCCGGTTCATGCTAGATTAGTTCTATGATAGATCCTGTCCAGGCAGTTTTGCTTGTCGTCATAATTCTTCTTAGTTTACTTCTACTGGTTTTGGGAGTTCAGGTATTTTTTATTCTCAAAGAGCTTCGAAATACGCTTTCCCGCGCAACGAGAGTTCTTCAAAATACTGAATCTATAACAGAATCAGTTTCAGAGCCAATGTCACTTCTCTCGGGTTTATTTCTTTCTGCAAAATCTCTTTCAACGATCTCAAAAATATTGAAAAAGATTCGTGACCACGATGGAGACGAATAAACATGGAAAAAGCGGCGGTTCTGCATTCTTCTGGGGCTTAATAATTGGAGGCCTTTTAGCTACTTTACTGACGACAAAAAGAGGAAGGCAAATTCTTCGTGAAGTAGTAAATCTGGGTTTAGAGCTTTTTGAGGATTTTGTAGAAGAAAGAGGACGGAAAAATGTTGAGAAAGAAGACGTAATTGAGGCTACCGAGGATTTGGAATCGGAAATAGCTGAAAACGAAGCTCCGCCTGTCGCTGAGTCCGCTCCCACACCTGCTCCCGAACCAGTTCAGGAACCTCCTCCACCTGTCAAAAACGGGCACAGCAAAAAGAGATTATTCAGAGGCATAAGACGGAAGTAATTTGGTATAATACTTCAATCGTGAAGAAAGTCGTTGTCATAGGTGGTGGGACGGGTGTCTTCACCGTGCTTTCAGGTTTGAAAGAATATGATTACCAGCTCGCGGCAATTGTTACAATGGCAGATGACGGAGGTTCAACCGGAGTTCTACGAGAAGAATTTGGAGTCTTGCCGCCCGGTGATGTCCGCCGTGCACTCGTTGCTCTTTCAGACTCCGACAATAAGATGGTTTCAGAACTCTTTAACTACCGGTTTGAGGAGAATTCGTCTCTGAAAGGACATAGTCTCGGGAATCTTCTTTTGACAGCGCTTGAAAAAATTACCGGAAGCTTAAGAGAAGCCTTAAAAGAAGCAGTTGTTATTCTTAATGTTAAAGGGGAAGTAATCCCTGTTACGCTTTCAAAAACCAAACTTCATGCGAACCTTGAAGACGGTACAATAATTGAGGGTGAATCGAACATTGATATTCCAAAACACGACGCGCGCCTTAAAATTAAAAAAGTCTATTTGGCCCCTGAGGCTCCTGCAAACGAAGACGCGGTCCGTGCAATTTCTGAGGCAGATTTTGTAATTTTGGGGCCCGGAGATCTTTATACTTCAATAATTCCGAATTTATTGGTTGAAGGAATTGTTCCGGCTCTTAAAAAAACGAAAGCAAAGATTATCTATATTACTAATATTATGACTAAATATGGAGAAACAAACAATTTCAAAGCTTCAGATTTTGTCAAAAGCATGGAGTCGTATTTGGGGAAAAATATTATAGATTATGTTGTAGTAAACGTTGAGAAGATGTCGGGACGCGTTCTCCAAAGATATAGGCAGGAAAACGTAGATTACGTTAACTATGACAGCGATAATTTTAACAGTCATTTTGAAACCATTACGGGAAAATTCTTGCGCGCTGGACAATTCCTGCGGCACGACCAGGATAAGCTGGCCAGGACTTTAGCCCGAATTATAGGTAAATAATGAATAATAATGAGCGAGCTGCGAAAATTGTTTCAGAGTTCAAAAAATTATTCCCCAAGACGAAAACCGCATTAGATTATAGAACCCCGTTTCAGTTATTAGTGTCAGTTATATTATCCGCACAGACAACTGACAAAAAAGTGAATGAAGTAACACCTCGCTTGTTCGCAAAATTTAAAACAGCACAGGATTTCACAAAACTTTCGCAGACTGAGCTCGAGTCCTATATAAAAAGTATTGGATTATATCGCGGAAAAGCAAAAAATATAATTGCCGCAGCATATGCTATCGATGAAAAATATCGCGGAGAAATTCCCCGTTCGATGAAAGAGATAATCGCGCTTCCGGGGGCCGGACGCAAAACGGCGAATGTGGTTTTAGGGATTGTTTATAACGTTGTTGAAGGAATCGCAGTTGATACTCATGTTCGCCGTCTTTCTCAGTTGTTCGGCCTTTCCAAAAGTTCTAACCCCGATATTATCGAACGTGATTTAATGGCAATTTTGCCAAAAAGAGAATGGAAAGAGTTTACATATCGTATGATCGACTACGGCCGCACCTATTGTTCAGCTTCATGTAAACACGCGAGTTGTCCCCTGAGAGAATTTATTGTTAAATAAAGCTATGGCGGATGCAGACCAACACGAAAATCTAAAAGATATCTTAGGTTTTGATCCCAATGCATCCAAAGATTCATTTAGAACCTCAGTCCCAAAAGTTGACGATGAACGACGCGGTTGGCCCGAAGATTGGAGAGAAAGATTTGAGCGAGGAGTCAAGGGTTGGCAGGAAGTCTTATTCCAAGATCCCGACAGGCTTTTTACCGTTGGGCATAATATTTCACAAATTGTGAGAAGTTACTCAAGATACAATCATATGCTTGGAATATTTCAAGGTGCCTCTACCTTGCATCGACCAGATAATACTGAAGCTATTAGTATAATAAATTACGGAGATAATAATACTTACACTTGGTTTAAAATGCACGACAGCGCCGAATTCAGTAAAAAAAAGGTAGGGGAAAGATCTGTTGATGTAAGCTATGATCCAAATGGTAATTTGAAAGCGGTGAGTTTTGAAATACGACAACCTACTCCTGATAACTCTTTCGCTGCACGCAAAGCTAAAATTTTAGGATCTGGAAAGATTGATAAGAATGCTCAGTTCGACTTTGAAGTAGCCGAGGACGAGGAGGCAAAAAGTCTTGTTTTGAAAAGAGTTGAGAATGGAGACGTCAAAGATATTATTGAGGTCCCAAGACACGTGGATCTGAAAATAATTAGAGAGAGTTTGGTTCTAGATGAATTAATGAAAAATCCTCGCAATCCCGACCCGAACCTAGATGTGGCTTGGAGAGGCGTAGATGTATTTCACATGTCTGGAATGCGTTGGGATCCTGTCGCAGATGACAGTTTACATTCTTTGACTCCGATTCCTCCACCTGCGCCGGAAGATCAAAAATAAACCTCATTTCGTGCTTGCCCTGAGCGCTTGTGGTGAGCTTGCCGAACCAGAGTCGAAGGGCTATAATAGTTGAAGCTATGACGGCTTCGGAGATTATTGAAAAGTATATTGAGTTTTTTGAAGAGCGGGGACACGTGAGGATTCCGAATTCTTCGCTTATTCCTGAGAATGATCCGACGACTTTGTTTACTTCATCCGGAATGCAGCCGCTTGTTCCTTATCTTTTAGGCGAACAACATCCGCAGGGCAAGAGATTAGTAAATGTCCAAAATTGTTTCCGCGCACAGGATATTGATGAAATAGGTGACAATCGGCATACAACATTTTTTAGAATGCTTGGGAATTGGTCGCTCGGCGATCCCGCCTCGCCCGACGAGCGGGCGAATCGAGGCGGGTATTTTAAATCCGAACAGATTCCGTGGGTTTTTGAATTCTTAACCAAGGAGTTAAATATTCCAGCAGATAAACTCTACGTTACAGTGTTCGACGGGTTCGACGATATCGAAAAAGACACCGAATCGGAAGAAATCTGGCGTTCCTTGTTCGAATCCGTAAATTTAAACCCTGACGAGCGCATCTTTTATTACGGTGTAAATCAAAACTGGTGGTCGCGCTCCGGAACGCCTGACAAAATGCCAATTAGAGAACCCGGCGGCCCTGATACGGAAGTATTTTTTGATTTTGAAACCCCCCACGACAAAAAGTTCGGCGAGAAATGTCATGTAAATTGTCAGTGTGGAAGATATATGGAAATCGCAAATTCAGTTTTTATGCAATACAAAAGGACTGATAAGGGGTTTGAAGCACTTCCTCAACAAAATGTCGACTTTGGCGGCGGTCTCGAACGACTAGTTGCGGCGACTGAAAATAAGAAGGATGTGTTTCAGACATCATTATTTAAGCCAATTATCGAAACTCTTGAAAATGTAACGGCAAAAAAATATGAGGCGAATGAAAAGGAAATAAGAATAATTGCAGATCATTTGGTTGCCTCTGTTTTTATAGCATCGAACAATGTTCGTCCATCTAATAAAGAACAGGGATATATTCTTCGTCGGCTGTTGCGTCGAGCGTTCGATAATTTTGAAGCTCTGAACGGTTCGGACATAAGTTCGGTAGTTTCTAAAATTGTTGAACAGTATAAAGACATGGATGAATATCTAGTCGAAAAGTTTGAATTAATAAAAAATGTAATTCTTGAGGAGGAACAAATTTATCGGAGAACTTTATCAGAAGCGAAAAGGTTTATCGCGAAAAAATACGTAAAGGTGGGAGGCGAATTAATGGGACTAACAGAAATATCAGCGGATGACGCGTTCGCTTTGTATACGTCCCACGGTTTGTCTCCAACACAAATAAAAAGTTTGGGATTTACATTTGACGACAAAGAGTTCGCGCAAAAAATGAAGGAGCACCAGGAAATTTCACGTTCAGGTTCGTCAAAAAAGTTTGCAGGAGGTCTTGCAGACCACTCAGAGCAAACAATTAAAGGACATACAGCGACTCATTTATTGCATCAGGCGCTCCGCGATGTTTTGGGTTCGGCTGTTCACCAAACCGGTTCGAATATCACGACCGAGCGAGTCCGTTTCGATTTTAATTTCGACAGAAAATTAACAGAAGATGATATTCAGAAAGTTGAAGAGATAGTTCGTCAAAAAATAAAAGAAAACCTTCCTGTACATTTTGAAATAATGCCGCTTGCAAGGGCAAAAGAAATTGGCGCGATAGGTTTGTTTGATGAGAAATATCAGGAGGATGTGAAGGTGTATTTTATAGGAGGTATGGGAGAGGGAGATCAAGGTTCCTCTTATAGTATTGAATTCTGCGGCGGGCCGCACGTTAACTCGACAGGCATGATTAAAAAGTTTAAAATAATAAAAGAAGAAAGCCTTGGTAAAAATAGTAGACGTGTCTATGCGACCATTGAATAAATCATGAACCTGCCTTTTTTAAAACAATCATCGCCTGAAAAGCAATTCTTCCTCTCTCTTTTGGTTAAGCCATTTAAAGTTGGTGCAATTTTATTCGAAGAAGTTGATGGTAAACTTGCTATACTTGCAAATCATGAAGTTGCGGTTGCCGAAGATGCAAATGAAGTTTCATCAGAGGAACTTCTGAAAGCATCAGATGAGGCAATAAGTTTTGTTGAAAAAAGTTTGCCTGAGGGCGCGTCTGTTGACAAAACAATATTTTCTCTTCCCTATGATTGGATCACAAACGCAAAAATCAAACCCGAGCATCTGGACCGCTTAAAAACCGTTTGTCAGTCGCTCGAACTTGTGCCTATTGGATATCTCACGTCGATTGAAGCAATAATACATTCTCTTGAAGTGAAAGAAGGCGCGCCCGTCTCAGCAATTTTTATAGAAGTTACAAATTCGTATATTTTTGAATATCTTGTTCTCGCAGGGAAAATTCTTGAGACAGGAAAAGAAGAGATCTCAGAGAGCATAGTTGAAGCATGCGAAAAACTATTCAAGAAAATGGAAAGTAACTCCCTACCTGCTAAGATAATTCTTCTAAATTATGTCGGTGCAGAAGTGCAGCAGCAAGAATTACTTTCTCACAGGTGGTCGCAGGGTATTCCCTTCATGCATGTTCCGCAAGTTGTGAACTTAGAATCGGGATTTGAAAATGAGGCAGTAGTGAATGGTGTTGCTAAGCAAATGGAGTTGGAGGTATCGCTGAACGGCGCGGAAGTAAAAAATGCGGAAGATATGCAGAATAATGAAGTGAAGGAAATTGAGCCAGAGGAACAAAAAGCAAGTTTGACGGAAGCAAGTGGGGAGGAGTTCGGATTTGCAAAGGAGGGAGCCGCCTCCGCCCCGCAAGGCGGGGCTACAGACGAGCCAGAGAAAGTAAAGCAGAAGGACGAGGCGGATATCGCGACAGAAGGAGCCGCCTCCGCCCCGCAAGGCGGGGCTACAGACGAGCCAGAGGAAGAGCCCAATGTAAAATACTTTAAAAACGACGAAGGTCCGGTTGATTTGGATAATAATAGGACGTCGTTGAGCGTTGGGGGCATATTGTCTTCCGCAAAAAACTTTAGAATTCCACATCTTCCTGCACTTCCAATTGTCGGCGTGGGATCGAAAAATAAGCTAATAATTGGAGCAGTCGTCGTCGTCATATTCATCCTCGCGCTTTCATTCCTTTATTATTATTTTATTCTTGGTGTAAATATAACTATTTTTGCCGATAAAAAAGCGGTTGAAAAGACCGCGAATGTGACATTCTCAAAAAATGCAACAGACGACCATTCGATCAAGCTTGAAATCGCGAGCGTTGAGGTAAAAGGAGACGACACTAAAAATTCAACAGGAACAAAAGAGACAGGAGACCGCGCGAAAGGTTCGATTACAATTTATAATAAAACAGAGGATAAAAAAACATTTAACAAGGGGACAATTTTAGTCGGACCAAATAATCTTGAATTTGAGCTCCAGGACGATGTGAATGTTGCGTCAACGAGTCCATTTTCAACGTCCTTATCGAGCATATCCGGAAAAGTGCAAGCTGCAAAATTTGGAAAAGAATATAATTTACCGTCAAATTCAAATTTTACAGTTAAAGGTTTTCAAGCATCTGATTTCATCGGGAAAAATTCTGATACAACGAGTGGTGGAACGAGTAAGACCACAACAGTTGTTTCAAAAAAAGACTTGGATGATTTACTTTCTGAAGTTTCTGATAACCTTTCAAAGGCCGCTCTTTCAAAAGCTGCAAGCTCCAAAAAATCAGAGGAGTCTATTTTTCCAAAGATATTATCGTCTGAAGTGGTTGACAAGAAATATACAAAAAAAGAAGGAGATGAGGCGGGAAGCGTTGGGGTATCGGCGACAATTAAATTTAACACCGGAAAATATATCGCGCGCGATGTACAAAATTATATTGAGCGCTTGTCAAAAGGTGATGTTCCCGGGACATACGTACTGCAGCAAGGTGACTCAAAGGTTGATATAACAAATATTCAAGTTGGAAAAGACGGCGACTCGGTTGTTGCCGTGCTTAAAATAAATGCCGTTTACACACCTGAAATAGACGCCTCAAAACTTGCCCAAGCATTTAGGGGAAAAACCAGGTCTGCTGTTGAAAAACAAATTAAAAATATTACCGGAGTAACAGATGTTTTTATATCTTTTAGGCGAAGGATCCCAATTTTTCCGATAATCCTTCCTTTCAATGGCAGCAACATAAAAGTAGAGATCAAGAACTAGTATTATATGCCCAAATATTATGAGAAGGGTGAGAAACCCGTATTTAAAAAATATAAAAAAAGTCTTGGAGCTTTCTTAATTTTTTTTGGGCTTCTTATTTTTGCATATTTTATCTTTCCGATAGTCTCGTATCAAATATTTCTTGCAGATTTTTTACAGGGCAATATTGAAGTTCCTATTCCCAAAGATATGGTTACAAGAAACGATGGAATTGGAAGCCTTGTTTCGTCGGGG
>JBGOVI010000053.1:0-6064 GCA_041478035.1 Patescibacteria group bacterium | reverse complement strand
CGCCTTCGTAAAACGTCAGCTTCACCTTATCTTTAAAAGCATTGGCAATACAGACTATTCCGCCGTGGGACCAGACCGGAGTGCCCATCCATTTCCATTCCTCGACTATCTCCGGATCCGCCTCAAGGATGATCCTCCGAATGTCGGTGAATGTCTTGCCGCGCCAGCTCGCCTCGCTGCGAAGCGGGTCGGTCAGTTCTGCAATTAGCTTATCAATATGTTCGTTCGGTTTCATGATATGTTTTTAACTTATTTATATCAAAATTGCAAAATTGGCAAGTTATTTTCAGCAGTTTTTGCTAACACAATATCCATTACAAAAGACTGTCATTTCTGAAAATGCTTGCAAAATAAGATTTATTTGTATATAGTTTGCGTATTATGCCAGAGGAAGCTAAAAAGGAAGGCGTTAGAAATAAATCTAAATTTTTGGGAATTTTGGGGATACTTTTATTCGCCGGTGGTGCAATAATGTCGGGTTTGGTAATTAAAGAGCAACCTCAAGTCTTAGGTCTTTCCGCTCAGTCAGAGGTAACAAGTTTAATCTCCCAAGTTGGAAAGCTTATAGTACTTCCTTCAAATGAACTGCCAACTGCTACAACCATTAATGATTTAACCAAACTAAAAAATCAATATTTTTTCAGAAACGCAAAAAAAAATGACAAACTTTTAGACTATACAAATATAAAGTGGGCGGTTCTATATAGACCTTCTGAAAATAAGATAATCGAAGTTGGTGCATTTGACATTAATCAATCGGTAACAACTTCTCCAACCGTTAGTCCATCACCCTCGCCTACTCCAAGTCCTACTCCTCCATCTATTACTCCATCACCCTCGCCTACTCCAAGTCCTACTCCTCCAGTCTCACCCGGTACTTCACCAGTTTTGTCTCCAACACACTAAGTTGGTCTAACCCAAACACTATAAAATTTGTGAGCCCGGACAGAATCGAACTGTCAACCCAAAGCTTAAAAGGCTTTTGCTCTACCGTTGAGCTACGGGCCCACGTATATCTCACTTCTTTCGCACGTGGTGAACCTACGGTCAGTTCGTCCTGTTTACTACCACAGTAAATCAGGCGAACAGTAAATTTTAACAGAATGAGGCTAAACAAATCAATGGCGACTATTTCTTTGCTATGCTGCGGGGTTTTTTGTAGCCTTCCGAACGGTTTGCTTTTTTCCGCCGGAGGTGGATTTTGGCTTCTCTTCAATAATTTCAATTTTAGTGATCGTCGGAAGCGCTGTTGGGAAGATTTTTTCAACGCCAATGCCCTCTAGTATTTGTGCAACGGTAATTGTTTGATTCACGCCGGATCCCCTAACCTTGAGAACTTTCCCGATAAAAGGAACATTGCGCTCGCGTTTTCCTTCAGTTATTTTTTGATATACTCGAACGTTTTGTCCCTCACGCAATTGTGGTAAGTCTTGCATAATAGTCGTTAATTATAACGTAAGCTAGCCCTTGGAGCAAGCCTTTAGGAATTCGACGAAGAATGGGTGCGGTTTGAGAGGACGGCTTTTGTATTCCGGATGTCCTTGGGTACCAAGATAGAAGGGATGTTCACTTTTAGCCAGTTCGATAATTTCGACCAGATTTTCTTTGACCGACCGAGCGGAAATCACCAATCCCTTTGATTCGAACTCTTTTTCAAATTTATTGTTGAATTCATACCTATGTCTGTGTCTTTCAGATGTTAAGCCCGAGCTCAAGTTAATGCCGCCATTTTTTTTATAAAATTCAAACGCCCGCGTTCCTTTTTTCACTTTTGCATCCCACGTCCCAAGCCTCATCGTACCGCCGTATGCGCGGTTTTTCATGTGCTCTTTTTGAGATTCTATAATGTGAATTACCGGATGCTTTGTCTTTGGATTATTTTCAGTAGTATTGGCATCCTTCCACCCCAAAACATCACGCGCAAAACTCACCACCGCAAGCTGCATACCATAGCATAACCCAAGGTATGGAATTTTGTTTTTCCTAGCGTACGACGCCGCGGCAATCATACCCTCTGATCCCCGCTCCCCCCATCCAATCGGAACAATAATTCCGTCAGGCGTACCTATCAATTCTTCAGGCGAACCGGTTTCCATCCTTTCGGCGTCAACCCAACGAGTCTTAATTTTGATATTGTTAAACCAGGAGGCGTGCTCAAGTGCATCAAAAAGGGCAGCATAAGAATCGCGGATTTGGTACTCGCCGGTTCCAAAATACTTGCCTACAATCGCAATTTCCACTTCTTGTTCGTTTGTTTTTTTAATTTTATGAACGAGGTCCTCCCAGTCGCCAATCTTTGGCTCATGAAGCTTTAAACCGAGTTTTGCAAGAATTTTTTGGTCAAGGCCTTGTTTGTGCAAAAGAAGAGGAACTTCATAAACCGTTTCAACGTCGGGATTTGAAATAATATTTTCACCTTCAATGTTGCAGAAGAGCGCGAAGCGATCCCGCCTCCTCTGATCCAGATATTTTTCGGAACGAGCAACAATAAAGTCGGGCTGAATCCCCATAGAGTTAAGCGTCCGCACAGAAAGTTGAACAGGTTTGGTCTTAGGCTCACCAAGATGCGGTGGGGTCGGAGCGTATGATACGTGAACGTGGACTACATCTCCCGGGTTTCTGAGGGTTAAAATGCGCGACGCTTCATAATAAAAAACATTTTGATATTCCCCTGCTGTACCTCCAAGTTCAACAATTACTATGTCGGCATTTTTCTTTCGACCTAAACTCGTAATTCGCGAGATTATTTCATCAGTTATGTGGGGAATCGCCTCAACGTCTTCACCGTTGTATTCAAACCGTCTTTCCCGTTCGATAACTGTTTGATAAATCCGCCCCATTGTAACGAAATTTTCGGCGCCCATGTCCTCATCCAAAAACTTTTCATACGACCCTATATCCATGTCGCCTTCTGTTCCGTCTTCGCACAAAAATGGATCCCCGTGTTCAATTGGATTGATTGTCCCCGCGTCAAGGTTAAGATAGTTTTCGAATTTGATTGGGGCGACTTTATAGCCTGCTTGCTTGAGGAGAAGCGCAATTGATGCTGAAGTAATTCCCTTCCCGATGCCTGAAATGACTCCTCCGGAGACAAATATGTACTTTGTAGATTTCTTCGAACTTTTGTTGAGCGGCACGATTTATATTATCAAAAAGCCCCGATTTTGTCAACAAATTTGTAATTCGTGATAAAATAGATTTTCTTGCGGGGTTAGTACACCGGTAGTATGCTACCTTCCCAAGGTAGTGAAGCGAGTTCGATTCTCGTACCCCGCTCATAACCTACCTCGGAAGAGTAAATATATTGCCGGAGTGGATAAGGTTTGGATTTGCAAGGTTATTGGCTCTTGCGATTTCGACCCATTTAAACCCGTCTCCATATGCTCTAACCGCAATATTCCACAAATTGTCACCCTGAACAACCGTATACGAACCTCCTGTAATCTTTTGCTCGGCCGCCACTTGCTCTTGAACTTTAGCTGCAGCTAGTGGAATAATCAGCCTGTTTCCCGCGTGAATCGTATCGGGGTTCGTGAGTTTATTTGCCGTGGCGATTCCTACCCACTGATACCCATCCTGATATTGTGCCTCGGCAATCGTCCAAAGGCTATCCCCTTGTTTTACAACATATGTTTTTTGAATATTCTCAGAAGTTTGAAGGCCGTCTTCACCTAAAGTTCCGTGTTTTTGATAAATCACACTAAGCCCAAAGTATAAAATTACGAAAAGAATTACCACAGTCAACGCGCCATATAAAAGACTGATATACGAGCGGGGAGCGGTAAGTAAGGTTTTTTTTCTCGGCATAAATACGGGCAGAAAAGAGGTAATCGAGCAGTGGTCAAAATATAAACTCTTAAGGTGCTATTTGTCAATACCCTCTTCATTTGGTAAAATTACCTTTGCTCAGATTTTGGGGGCGTAGCTCAGTCGGTTAGAGCGCCTCCTTGTCAAGGAGGAGGCCGCGGGTTCGAGTCCCGTCGCTCCCGCCACGTTCAGTTTACATGAACGTGGCACCCAAAATTATGACGAACCAGGACGTTGCCAAAATTCTTCGAAATGTCGCCGCGGCGTACATGATTCGCGATGAGAAAAAATATCTTTTTCAGCTCCTTGCTTATCAAAAGGCAGCCGACGCAATTGCCCATTTGCCGATCGAACTTAAAGATCTGCTAAAAGATGGAGAAAAGATTCCGGGAATCGGCCCTTCAATTCATTCGCACCTTTTGGAACTTTATAAAACAGGGAGGGTGAAGCATTTTGACGAAATATTAAATGGTGTACCGGCAAGCGTTTTCCCCCTTCTTGATGTGACAACTCTTGGCCCTAAGAAAGCGTACAAGCTGGTTGCCGAGTTAAAACTTAAAGATCCGGACACAATTTTTGAAGATTTAAAAAAGGCGGCCAGCGACGGAAGAATTGCCGAGCTTGAGACCTTTGGCGAAAAATCCCAAGCAGATATTCTGCGAGCGCTTGAAGAATTTAAACTCGGTAAAACAAAATCAAACAGAATGGCTCTACCCTATGCGTTTGAACTTGCCAAAAAGGTAGAAAAGTATCTTCGTGAAAGCAAGTACACGGAACAAGTTTTTCCCTTGGGCAGCCTAAGGCGAATGAGAGATACAATCGGGGATATTGACTTTGCCGTAGCGTCAAAAAAACCAAATGAAATTATTAACCATTTCGTTAATTATCCAAACATTGAAAGAGTCATAGAAAAAGGGTCAATGTCCTCTTCTATTTTGGTTTCGGGCGGACGTCAAATAGACATCATTGCCCAAACACCAGAGACTTTTGGTTCCTTGCTCCAGCATTTTACGGGTTCCAAATACCATAATGTTGCGCTTCGTGAATATGCTCTGACAAAGGGATACTCTTTGTCTGAAAAAGGTATCAAGCTTCTTAAACAAAAGGGCCAGCCTTCAAGAACTTTCAAAACCGAGGATGAATTTTACGAATTCCTGGGAATGCAAACACCTCCTCCTGAAATCAGGGAAAATAAAGGCGAAATTGAACTTGCAGAAACGAATAAACTTCCGAGCCTTGTTCAACCGAAAGATATTAAAGGCGATATTCACATTCATTCTTCATATCCGGTTGAACCGAGTCACGATATGGGAGTAAATTCGATGGAGGAAATGCTTACTTATGCCAAAAAGTTGGACTACGAATATCTGGCATTTTCAGAACATAATCCAAGCACTTCAAATCACACCCAAAATAGGATTTATTCCATTCTTGCGGAAAGAAAAGAAAAAATTGAACAACTTCGTGAGAGTAATAAAAATGTTCATGTAATTAACTTGCTCGAAGTTGACATTTTGCCCAGTGGGGAATTGGCAATTGATGATGAAGCATTTAAATATATTGACGGTGCAATAGTCTCAATACACAGCGTCTTTAAAACACCAAGGGAAGAAATGACAAAAAGAGTTTTAATTGGACTTTCTCATCCAAAAGCCCGGATCCTTGCACATCCAAGCGGTCGGTTGATCAATCAACGTGACGGTTACGAACTCGACTATGATGAGATCTTCGATTTTTGCATTAAGAATAATAAAGCTATCGAAATAAATGCGTGGCCAACTCGTCTTGACCTGGTTGATTCATTAGTATTCGAAGCACGCGTACGTGGTGTTAAATTCGTAATAAATACAGACGCCCACGCATCAGATCAGATGGATAATATGTTTTACGGAGTCTCTGTAGCACGACGAGGCTGGTGTGAGCCGAAAGATGTATTAAACACCCTACCCTACGAGAAATTCAACTCATGGCTCTTAAACAATTGACTTTCAGGTTCGTTTCTGCGAGAATAATAATATGAGTTTACCCTTGATTCTTGGAATAATTGTTCTGCTCGTGCTTGTTTTCCTCTGGTTTACTTATAATAATCTCGTTGTTCTTCGCGAAAGAATAAAGGAGGCGCTTTCTCAAATTGATGTTCAACTAAAACGTAGGTCTGATTTAATCCCAAATTTAGTTGAGACAGTTAAGGAATATGAAAAACACGAAAAGGAAGTGTTTGAAGAGGTCACGAAAGCAAGATCAAAAATGGTAAATG
>JBGOVI010000047.1:0-6577 GCA_041478035.1 Patescibacteria group bacterium | reverse complement strand
TTCTCGATTAAGCCAAGCCTTATAATCTTTTTCAATTTCTTTTTTTGCTTTCTGGGAAAAGATCTTATCCTCTATTAATGCATTTGTGAGTTCGATAACCAGACTTGATCGAAACAGCGTCCCATCAATATCAAACACTGCAAGTTTCCTCTGAGCCTTGTCGAAGCGCCTTCGTTTCATAAGAGGTATTGTAACACAGATATTTATTGTCCTAGGAGTTCTATTTTAGAGGCGAGAATAAAATCGTTGATTGATAGGCCGCTGATTGAATGGGTGAATAATGTGATTGTCGCACGGTTATATGAATTAAAAATATTTGGATGATGATCTTCTTTTTCGGCCAAATCCGCAACTTTATTTATAAACTCTATCGCCTTGCGAAAAGTGTCAAACTTATATTTCTTGCGGATCTTAAACTCATCCTCCTCGATGAATTCCCATTCCGTTTTCAACATCGATAAATATTTTTCCGCCTCAGTTTTATCAAACGGTTTTGTCCCACCCTCACACGGCTCACAGTGTTTTTGTGTTAAATCCATAATCATATTATAACATTGCTATAATATCTTCATGTGGATAAGGATTTTTAGAACAAAAAGAGAAGCTGAGAGGGCAAGAAAAATTTTAGAAGAGGGAGGATTCATGGTTACGATTGCGCATGATAATTTTGAAGGAGTTCCAATTGAAAAGTACGGAGTCCCCGCGCGATTCAGACTGGAAATAGATAGTCATGATTTAAATCGCGCCGCCCGGTACCTGGCCAAAAAACTCAAAAAACCAAGGAAGTGAGTAAGTGTCGAGATTTACGAAATGGACATATTATAAATATCTATAATTTCACTTGCTTGTAAATAAGTGTTTCGCCTTCTCCGGCTCTTCCGCCGACCGTTTTAAAACCTAATTTAGCGTACAAAATGTGAGAAACGTCTAGATCCGGATCGTTCGAAGTATAAAGCTTTAAGATACGATATCCTTCTTCGCGCGCTTTATTCATAGTCCATTCAATAAGCTTCCTGCCTAGACCTTTTCCGCGAAACTCAGGGTTTATGCATAACCAACCAAGCCAGACAGTATCGTCGGGGTCTGTTTTGAGATGATACAAACCCGTCGTTCCGATAAGTTTATTGTCCTTAATTAAAACAAACGGTGTAGTTTTCAATAACTTAAAATGGTCATAATACTCAGAATACTTCTCAGGATCCAAACTACATCTTAATCCGATTTCCGGATTATTGTATCTTGCAATATCTTTTGGGAACACGGAATTAAGCAATTTAATCGCCTCATCAATATTTCCGCGATTTACAGGAATGATCTGCTCCATGTGTAAATTATACTGTATATTAGATATAATACGAAGGTACTTTCGGGGTGTAGTTTAACGGTAGAATGCGCGGCTGGGGGTCGTGCGGATGGAGTCCGATTCTCCACACCCCGACTTGAAAAGAGTGGTTGATAAGCAGCTTTGGAAGTTGTACGCTTTATCTATCCCTACATGAACGTTTCCCACGATCCTGAGCTTCAAACCGAGATTAAAAAAGAAGGACTTAGGTATATTACGGACGAAAAACCCGGATATATGCGGCAAAAAAGAGAAAACGAATTTACTTATTATGATACACAGGGTTCAAGAATTAAGGACAAGGAAGTAATAGCGCGAATAGATGCTCTTGCAATTCCTCCAGCATGGAAGAATGTTTGGATTTGTGCCTCCGAAAACGGATATCTTCAGGCAACAGGCATTGATGACCGCAGAAGAAAACAATATATTTATCATCCAGAATGGGTAAAAGCTTCTCAGGAGAATAAATTTTCCCGCCTTGTGGACTTTGGACTTGCACTATCAACTATTCGGTCAAAAATTCATTATGATTTGCACCAAAAAAATTTGGATAAAAAAAGAATTTTGGCAACCGTGGTTTGGCTTTTGGAGAAAACGTTTATAAGAATAGGAAACGAGGAATATGCAAAAGACAATGAGAGTTTTGGATTAACAACTTTAAGAAACCGCCACGCAAAAGTAAGAGGAGACCAAATTTCGTTTAAATTCATAGGAAAAAGTGGGGTTGAAAATGTCATAGAGGTATCAAACCCAACCGTTGCCAAAACAATTAAGAAATGCATTGAGCTGCCCGGATATGAACTTTTCCAATTTATAGATGACAGTGGAGAACGCCAGGTAATAGATTCCGGAGATGTTAATGAATTTTTAAAAGAAGTTACCAAAGATGATTTTTCCGCAAAAGATTTCAGAACTTGGGGAGCAACAAACTTATCTGCAAGAAACCTTTATCGACTAGGAGGATCGGAAGATGAAAAAACGATAAAGGAAAATATTAAGAATACAGTTAAGGAAGTCGCAGCGCATCTGAACAATACAGTATCTGTTTGTCGAAGTTATTATATTCACCCAACAGTCATAAAATCTTACGCCAAAAAAACCCTAGTCCCCCACTTTGCAGGTTTCGAACGGACGAGGAAGTCTATAAAGGGCCTCTCCTGGAACGAAAGCGCCTTAATAAGGCTTCTCCAATCAGGCTAGCTCCTATTTTCCTTTTCTCCCGTTCAACTCTGTTTACGCTGAGAGAGTTCGAAGTGCTCAGGGTAAATACGGGGGAAGAAAGGAATTTTAGAAAGGGATGTCGTCGGAATTTTTTTTTGGTTCAAAACGACTTCTATAGATACACAAAGTGCACGTTTTAGATACCGCAGGCAAATCACCATTTAAGACTGTTGCGATTTCTTTAATCAAACTATAAAAACCATTCATATCTTCTTCAATCGGATGCCATTTAGGACTTGCCGTAAATACCAGTTTGCCGCCTGTATGTTTTATACTTTCCGGACTGACACTGATTAAACCCATTTTTGAAATTTTAACCGGCGGTGTCCCATCTGCAGGATTTTCTAAAGCAAACTTATAAGCGTGGAGCTGGCTTGAGAATTTTCGGATTTGATCTTCATCCGGGTTAGTTATCTTAAAATCGATCACGGTATAAGTGCCATCGTCAAGCTTTGTACGAATATCAAATCTTCCGGAAATAAAACAGTCTTCTGCCCCCGGCACGGGAGCAGACTTTAAAAATCCCTCCTGAATATCAACTATGCCCGAGGGTAAATCCGGGTGTATATCTTTTAAATTCATTCCCATGACAGAATCTTGTAAAAGATTGTTGAGTCGACCAAAAATCGCGGGAAAAGCACCGGAATGAGGCGGAACGCCGAGTTTTACCTTTTGGTAATAACAATACTTACAATCTTCCCAGAGATATTTAAAATCCGAAGGGCTGAGTTTGTACATTAAGGAATTATACTACTGAGGCTAAAATTAAGCAAACGCGCGAAGAAGAAAAATTATTTCTGCTTTTTTGGTTTTCTCTTCTCTCTCTTTTTGTGAGTATGTCTTTCGGCCATATCTTAATTGTATCCTATTTAGTATTTTTTACAATGGCCTCTCCGAGGCAAACTAAAAAACGGGGAGGGAAGAAAGAAAATTTGTTTAAGATTGCTACCCGTCGCGAACTGCCCAATTTTGCCCTATTGACAAAGCAATATATAAAGCATATAATGCATACACTCTTGATACGCAAGTGTTAAGGGTAGAAATTCTAGCAATAGATTTTCGGCAGGAAGACCCCGCAAGGGGTTTTTTTGCGGCTTAAAGTTTTGATATCTTGTATTTTATTATAAACTTGCTACAATTTTCGTAACTTAAGTATGGCAAAACACGCAGCGAAAACTCCAATGGGAAACGGGGCTCCCAAAACTCAACAGTCTGAGCGGCTCGCGGCAATCGGAATGGCAATGGAACAAATTCAAAGACAATATGGCAAAGGCTCTATTATGAAATTTGGAGATGTTGCTGATAAAATGGTGGTTGATGTGATTCCAACAGGATCACTTGCTCTTGACTTGGCACTTGGAGTCGGCGGACTTCCCCGAGGAAGAATAGTTGAAATCTACGGACCTGAAGCATCGGGAAAAACAACGGTTTGTCTTTCTGTCATTGCCGAAGCGCAGAAAAAAGGCGGAATCGCGGCATTTATTGACGCCGAACACGCGCTTGACCCGCTCTGGGC
The DNA here is from genome assembly GCA_041478035.1 of Patescibacteria group bacterium. GTDB lineage: Bacteria > Patescibacteriota > Microgenomatia > Levybacterales > GWA1-39-11 > GWA1-39-11. The sequence goes on along the minus strand of JBGOVI010000047.1, from coordinate 2,498 downwards.
GCAGATAATTGGAGTAAAACTTGATGACCTATTGATTTCTCAACCGGACACCGGCGAACAGGCTCTTGAAATAACCGAACAATTAATCAGATCCGGTGGGCTTGATGTTATTGTTATTGATTCGGTCGCGGCTCTTGTCCCACGCGCCGAGATTGAAGGCGAAATGGGAGATGCAATGATGGGAATGCAGGCTCGTCTCATGTCTCAAGCGCTTCGTAAACTCACGGCCGCAATTTCAAAAAGTAAAACGATTGTAATATTTACTAATCAATTGAGACAAAAAATCGGCGTCATGTTCGGAAACCCTGAGACAACAACGGGGGGAATGGCGCTTAAATTTTATGCATCAGTTCGTTTGGACGTCAGGAGAATTGAAACTCTCAAAGATGGAGATAGAGTAATTGGGAGCCGGACTCGTGTCAAGATTGTTAAGAACAAGGTTGCTCCACCATTCCGCATCGCGGAATTTGACGTTATGGCAACAGATGGAATTTCAAAAGAAGGGAATGTTTTGGATGTTGGGGTTGAGACAGGAGTAATTTCAAAAACAGGAGCGTTCCTGCGCTACGGCGAAGTCATGCTTGGGCAAGGAAGAGAGGCGGCAAAGATCTATCTTAAAGAAAACCCCGAAATTCAAAAGAAAATTATAGCCGAGGTAATGGAAAAATCTAAAAGCCAAAAACCGATGATAGAAGTAGGCGCTCAAGAAAATGAGGAAGAAGAATTGGCCGCCTAGGCCCGACTCCGAAGATAGTCGCACCCTTGCGTTTAACTACTCCTTAAAATATTTATCCTTACGAGCACGTAGTACAAAAGAAATTAAAGATTACCTGGTTCGCAAAAATTTTATCGAAGCGACGATTGACGCAGTCATTCAAAAACTTAACGAACTAAAGTTCTTAAATGACGAAGAGTTTGGACGCCAGTGGATCGAGTCGCGTCAAAAACACAAAGGCAAAAGCAAATTTATTTTAAAGAACGAGCTAAGACTCAAAGGTTTGGAAAATGATATTATCGAACCATTGCTAGCCGATGCGGCCGATGATTTCGAAACGGCGCGAACCTTGTTCGCAAAAAAGAAAAAAACACTATTGAAATTTTCTTCTGTTGAGTTTAAGAAAAAAATATCCGGATTCTTATCCAGAAAAGGATATTCCTGGGGAATAATAAGTAAATTAATGAAAGATGTTTAACTATTTATTTTCTTTTAAAGCTTGAGCAAGTGCTCTCGCAACGGGACTTAGCTCCTGATCATCCGTGTCACTCGGTTTAGTGCGTGGATTAATCTTACCATCCGCCGGCTTAAAAGCCATTTTATAATAACTGACGTCTTGCGCAGAAACCCCATACCAGCCCAAATCTCTCTCTTCCAAATTCATCAAATCTCTCAACAATGGTGCACTTCTAGCCAAAACCCTAATTTTCTCATTATAGTCAGCTTTGAAACGACTTCGACTTCTAAGCACTCGAATAGCTTCCGGATCATAGTCGGGATTATTTTCCAAATTTTTCAAATTATTGGGCAATAATAAAAATCCCGTTGGCATCGACCCTGTTAACAAAGGTCCTATTGTTTGATTTATATCTCTAATCTGTTCTGCAGCGTTAGTCCTGAACAATTCACCATATACTCCTTCAGTCTTTGCTGCATTCGCAAGTACACTCATTAGCTGAGACTTAATCTTCACTGTGTCAGGTTCACTTTCCGTACGCAAGCTATCTGCAGTGGCGTTTTGCGGTTCAGACGACTTATTGTAAGCTAATGCTTTCTGTATTAACTTTATTTGTTTTTCATCGCGACGTTTTGAGAGGTTTTGGCGGGCGGTTTTTACACTCTCAACCCGGGAGAACTTATTTGGTGATTGTTCGCTTGAGTTTTCACTCATGAAGCTATGATATTCTATTTTCATAGTAGAAGTCAAGAAGATTTATCGTTTTGGAGAGGACTTTTTTCTCCTCGCTTTTCCGGCGTTGCCGACTTTTCGGCGTTCGCGCGTTCTTGGATCGCGGGTTAAATAACCATTTGAACGAAGTATTGTATGGAATTTATCGCGGTCGAGCTTATCAAGCGCCCTTGCGATACCCATGACAGACGCCTCAAGCTGTCCTGACTGTCCGCCTCCTACAGTCTTTATACTGAAAATAAACTTGCCTGCAGTATCCGTATCAACGAAGATCTTATTATATGAAGGCGCGGATGCAAAAAATCTAAAAAATTCATTTATTGGTTTTCCATTTACAACAACGTCTCCTTTTTTAAGTTCCGCACCATTAATAACAACCTTTCCGCTCGTTGGATTATACAAACGCACGCGAGCAACTGCTTCACGACGTCTGCCTGTTGCGTATAAGTATGGTTTTGTATTTGGGTCGGTCTTCGGCATACTATTCTACTTTTGTAAACTTATCGGAAAACTTGTGTTCGCTTCCTGAAAAAATAAATAATCTTTTAAGCATTGATGCCCTTAATTTGTTTTTGGGGAGCATTCCGGCGACCG
>JBGOVI010000046.1:0-6677 GCA_041478035.1 Patescibacteria group bacterium | reverse complement strand
GGATTTAACCGATGAAACAAAGGAAAGGATTAGGCTTTTTACGATGGAAAAAACTGGAATTTCGTACGAAGAAGCCCGTTACGCTGAGACTTTTGCTTTTGCTATGATGAGGTGGTCAGGGGCTGGAGCCAAGAATGATACAACAGCTGTTGGGTTTGATGCATGGACTAAAGTCCAGGCGACTGAAGCATACCGGGAAAGGCAAGCTGAGTCTCGAAGAGGGGGGGTTCACGGAAATATTTATTCTTTCGCCGGTTTTAAGCGTTTGGGGGTAGATTTTTTTGTAGGAACAGTTGATAAAAATGGAAAATCCATCCTTGAAATTATTCAGGGAGGGCAGGGAGATAATGTGGATCTTGAAAGCCGACTTGAAAAAGTAACTTTTGGTATCCAGACAATGGGCCAATTTGCGGATAATCACATCAACCGTACATTCCAGCTTTTACACGATATTGTCGATACTCATGAGTTTAATTTTGATAAACTTGTGACAATTGATCAATTTGGCAGAATGGTTTTTGATTCGGAAAAAGCAAATGCTTTTATGGATGGTCAAGTCAAGGCTTTTCGCTACGCGTATTCTACCTGGGACGGGCTTGATTACTCAAAACTTGTTAGATTTAGAGAAAAAGACGGAAGCTTCAGAGAAATGACGGTAGGACAAGCCCTTTGGGGCCATCAGGTATACGACGATTATGTTAAGCGTGGGAGACAAGTAGCGGGAAATGATAATTTAACTATTGGAGAGGTAATTCAAAATGGCAAAAGTGCAGAGGGTACTCCATTAAGAAACGAGATTTATAAAAGACCTTTAATGTACGCGATTGCAGGGGAGTTGACTGCGCATAGGCAGTTTGACAGCGGATATAGAAAATATAAGACTGCAGAGGTAGAAAAGATCTATGAATTTCTTGAAACATTCGCAGGGAATGTAAAGTCGGATGAATTCAATATGCAAAACACAAAAAGAATAAGGCGTTTCTTTACTCCCGAGGATATTAAATGGATCAGAAAAGCATCGAATACAGGGGTTTGGAAGCTATATTGGGGTGAGTATTCCAACGCAACACTTGGAGGTCTTTGGGACGGATTTCTCAAGGGAATGGCCCAATTCCTGGGAAGTCTTGATAAAGTTACTTAGCTAGTGGTTTTCTCCTCATCTGGTGGCTTTCCTGCTGCACGTCGTCGTCCTTCTCGTTCTGCATATTCGCTATTAAATATGCGGAATCGGTTTTCTATATTGTCTCTTTCCTGAGTTCTAGTCTCTCCCAGTCTATTGCTAAGTTCGGTTATTGCATTTCGTAGCCTCTCAATTTCCGCTTTTAAATCCGGATCCGATTGGTTTTTTGCATCCTCAGTTATCCGTTGCTCTTCTTCTGTAGGTGGTCGTCCCGCTGGATTCGTAGATTGATATGTTGCAGATGGAGTTGCGTGTTCGCCTTCAGCCCTTGCTTCCCCCTCTGCCTCAGCCTGCTTTGCATATTCGTCGTCTACTATCTTTTTCTGGGAAGATGATAATTTATCATATATTTTCCCTCCGAATTTATTAGATGAAATACTATCTCTCCGAGCCTTTAAGTTTACGTTTTTCGAGTAAGCAATGTTTGCTTGTTCATCCTTCTGTTTTTGTTCGAATTTTTCCTCCGGTGTTAAAGCTCCGCCTGCCATCATTGATATCCCTTTGCTGGCAAGTGCAAAAGGTTTTCCAAATCGTCCAAGCTTAGTCCCAAGCCCACTTAGTCTCTTCGTAACAGCTCTTGTCAGGGGTCTAGCCTCTTTAGTGTAGGGATCTGTACCCCAAAGTTGTTTTCCAATTCCTTGAACTGGGGCACCGGCAATTTGAGCACCAATACCCACTGACTGGCCAATTCCTGCCATAACCTTGCCTGACGGTGCCTTGATTGCTTGTCTTACAAGATTTACCACATTTGGAGTGAGAAGTATTATTCCAAGACCTATTATTGCGCCAAACGCGCTTGAATCACCGGGATTTCCTACAAACGGCGGAACAAAATTATTGGGCGAAGAATTTTTCCCAAAAGCGTTGATGAAAATTTTCCCAAAGAGAAGCATCACAAGAGTTGCCGGAAATGAAGCAAGATTTCCAACCATGTCGCGTATCCAGGCACTAAAATTAACGGGGGAACCCGGTATTAAACCTCCTGCTATCCAAAAAGGTGCAAGAGTTATATTTATCAAAATTGAAATGTAGGCTTTAATGAGCTGGAACCAGAGCCTGAAAAGAGCGGTAAGAAGCGCTGCCGCAATAACTACAAAAGCAATCACGGTACCGATAGCTCCAAAGAATTTGCCACCAAAGATAGCTCCTGCTGCGAATCCTAAAGGAGCCGTAATTAAAGAAAGAGGACCAAGCCCTCCTGCAGCTGCTCCCAACAAAGTTCCAAGAACTGTCGAGATTATCCTTCCTATACTTCCGTCAAAAAGCGAGCTAATTATACTTCCGATTCCAAGAGCTGCTGCACCCGCAATTTTTACCCCCCCCAAAAAACCAATAGCAGAAAGTGGATTTGAACCTTGCAAGTAGACGGGGTTGAGAGTTCCGTTACCTATTATTTTTGTGCTACTGCCTAGTCCAATACTCACGGCTCCGCTTCCACCACCGCCTACGACAGGAGATAGTAAATTAAAAATAAGATACATAAAAACATACATCATGTCTATCAAGAATCCGGCTATTGCATAGGAAAAAGTGACTAAGATAAGCGCTATGATAATTTTTGGGATTTGATTTTGAATTGTCATAACGGTTCTGGGGTCAATTTTGATCCGGAACATTATTGCAACTCCAATTATCACGAAAATCAGAACAAAGAACAGATAGACGATATTCCTGAAAATCTGCCAGACAGCAAGCAGAGGTTTTAGTCCGTTAAATCCAAGGCCTCCACTGTCTTGCGCATAAGCATTTTTTGCGATCCCAAAATTGTCCGCGAGGTATTTTCCATAATGCGTGCTTGAAACCGGAATTTGAAAAGTCACGGCAATCATGTTTCCCGTTAGGCCAATAAGTCCTCCGCCGCCCTCAACAAATCCGATCCGTCCGGTTTTTGGATCAATTCCAAGACATTTGCCATTAGGGTTGGTCGGATCAATTCCAGAGATTTGGCAGGACGCGGCCGATGCAAGTTCTATTAAGACGCTTTGAGTATAAGTGTGGAAATTTTGCGGGACGTCGGGATTGGTATTTAAATAATAGTTATTAGTCTGAACTGTTTGAGCATGAGCGGGGCGGACAACTAACAACTGACAACTAACAACTGACAATAAAAAGGCGAACATCCCTAAAAATATTCTCAATCGCATAATTTAAGTATGGGAAAAACGTTGAGTAATGTCAAATATATTTGCTCTTGACAACAAAATAGGTTTAGGTTTATTATTAGCGACAAGTAGATGAAAAAATTTATCCTTGGATTTTCAATTCTTCTTGTTTTTTCATATTTCCTGATAGGAAGCGTAAAGATTTCCGCTCAAGACACAATTCAGACATCAACCCCCGCGGCAAAAGTGGAGTATGTGCTTGCCTACCCCGGGATTCTGCCTGACAATCCTTTATATTTCCTAAAAGCGGGCCGCGATAAACTTATTTCGTTTCTTATAAGCGACGTGATCAAAAAAACAGAATTTAATCTTCTTACGTCTGATAAAAGAATTGCAGCAGCCCTTACTCTTTCAACGCGCGGTAAATATGAGCTGGCCGTTTCAACTTTATCAAAAAGTAATAATTATCTAGAGCAAGCAATTTCATCTGCCTCTTCTGCAAAGAGCTCGGGGAGGGACGTTGATACAGTTTTACATAATCTAAAAAATGCAATCCAAAAACATAAAGACGTAACAAGTGCGATAAAAAGCAAGATTGATAAAAAACTTTTCCCCCAGCTTCAAAAGGAGGTTCAAAGGCTTGAGGATTTTGGAAAAGCAGTTGACCAACTCTTACCGCAAAAATAATCTAATCTAAATTTTAGAACATATAATTTATCCAAGAAAGTTTAGCAGTCTCCCCGTTTATTTAACAGTAGTTTGCTCCATAACAATTTGAGGCTAAAAAACAAGCTGGTCCAGTTTGATATAGAAGTTGATAGTTGACGGGGTGGATATAGTGCTCTACTATTTTAGGTGACACTAAATGTATGGGGTCTAGCAACTTAAACTAGTAGCTAGTCACTAATTACTAGTTGCTAATTTATGCAGTGTCCATATTGTAAAAGCACAGATTCAGAAGTTGTTGAGACAAGAGTTTCTGAGGATGGAACAAACATAAGAAGAAGACGTACGTGCGCGAGTTCCACTAAACGCTACACAACCTACGAGAGGATAGAAAACATTACATTAATAGTCACGAAACGGGACGGAAAGAGGGAGCAGTTTGACAGAGAAAAATTGCGAACGGGAATAGTCCGGGCCTGCGGAAAAACAACGGTTTCAATTGAGCAGATTAATAATATAGTAGATGAGATTGAGCGGGAATTAATTTCAGGCGAGTCGGTAGAAGTTGAGGCAAAAAAGATTGGACAAATGGTTGCGCAAAAACTTAAAAAACTTGACAAGGTTGCATACATAAGGTTTGCAAGTGTTTTTAAAAGATTTGTAGATTTAGAAGACTTTGAGAAAGAATTAAAAAGATTGATCAAGTAAGATTGCTATATGGTTCTATTGCTACATTGCTGTTTATAAAACAATTTAACAATTTAACAATACAACAGTTTAATTAATATGAAATTAACGGGGCTTTCGCAAAAAGTATTTTTGGACCGGTATTCTTTGAAAGATAAGAAAGGTAATCCTGTTGAGAAAACCCCTAACCGCATGTGGAAAAGGGTTTCAAATGCGGTTGCCGCAGTTGAAACAAAAGAAAATCAAAACAAGTGGCAAAAGGAATTCTACCATTCAATGGAGAACTTCAAATACGTCCCCGGCGGGCGAATTTTAGCAGGGGCCGGGACGGGCTTTGATGTAACATATTATAATTGTTTTGTTATCCCTTCTCCCCAAGATTCCCGAGGTGGGATTCTTGATACTTTAAAGCAGATGGTTGAGATTATGGCGCGAGGAGGCGGAGTGGGAATAAATTTGTCCTCGCTTCGTCCACGCGGACAGCGTGTTGAGAAAGTCAATGGATTTTCATCAGGCCCTTGTAATTGGGCAGAATTATTTTCAGTTGCAACAAAGGATATTATTCAGCAGGGTGGTTCCCGTCGGGGAGCCTTAATGCTCATGTTGTGGGATTGGCATCCTGACGTTGAGGAATTCATAACAGTTAAGCAAGATCTGACCCGTATCAACGGAGCAAATCTTTCAGTTTGTGTTTCAGATTCCTTCATGGAGGCAGTTGAAAACGACGGCGACTGGGAACTCATTTTCCCTGACAGAAAAGACCCCGAATACGACGCAAAGTGGGACGGTGATATCTACGCTTGGAAAGCCATGGGGAAAAAAGTTGTTGTTCATAAAACAATCAAAGCGCGGGCCATGTGGGATCTAATTGCCGAGGCCGCTTGGAAATCGGCAGAGCCCGGAGTTGTTTTTATGGAACGCTACAACAAGCTCCACAACAATTGGTACTGGAACAGGATTAATTGTGTAAATCCGTGCGGTGAAGAGGGACTTCCGCCGTGGGGAGTTTGCAACCTTGGGTCGATTAATTTATCGGCTTTAGTCCGTGGCAACAGTATCGACAGAAAGGGTATTTTTGATTTTAAGGAACTAAAGCGTGTGACGCGCGCCGCCGTCCGTTTTCAAGACAACGTTGTTGAAATGGACCCATACGTATTTGACGGAATCAGGAAAACTCAATATGAAGGGGAACGTCGCATTGGTCTTGGAACAATGGGGCTTGGCGATACACTAATCAAGCTTCACATGCGGTATGGTTCGCAGCAATCACTTAAATTTATCGAGAAGATCTATCGCATAATTAGAGATGAGTCATACAGAGCGTCGGTTGAAATAGCTACTGAAAAAGGGTCGTTTGGTAAATTTGACGCGGAGCTTTATTCTCAAGGGAAATTCATAAAGCAATTGCCCGAAGATATTCAAGGGAGTATCAAAGAAAAAGGAATCAGAAATTCCATACTCCTGATGCAGGCGCCAACCGGCTCAACGTCTCTTCTCGTTGACACGACTTCAGGAATAGAGCCCGTCTATGAGTTTGAATTTATCCGCCGGGACAGAATTGGTGAACACGTCGTCCGCCATCGTTTATATGATGAGTGGTATAAAAAACATGGAAAGAATCTTGAGAGTGGAAAAATTGAGAAGCCGGACTATTTTGTCTCGGCAAATGATTTGACGCCTGAAGATCACGTATATGTTCAGGCGATAATTCAAAAATACGTTGATGCATCAATATCAAAAACAGTTAATGCACCGACTGCTCATACGGTTGAGGACGTCAAAAGGCTCTACACTTTAGCCTACAAGCTTGGATGTAAGGGAATTGCTTATATGAGAGAAGGCTCGCGCGCAGGAGTACTTGAACGGATTGATGATAAGAAGACCTTGCCTGCCGGCAGGCAGGAAGAAGAAGCTAAGCCCACTCCTCCAATTTCAAAGAGGCCTCCTGTTATGTATGGTTTGACGTACAAAACCCAGACGCCGCTGGGCGACGCATTCATAACTTTGAATAAAGACGATTCCGGAAATCCGTTTGAGACATT
>JBGOVI010000080.1:0-3439 GCA_041478035.1 Patescibacteria group bacterium | reverse complement strand
TGGAACAGGTGGTTGCAAGTTTGTGACCGGCGGGATGGCCGGGGCCGTCGGTGACGGCGGAGTTTGCGGTCCGCCAGCTGGCGGATTTGTTTGATTATTTATATTTTCTTCCATAGGTTATTGTAAAGCGCCAGAACCTGTTGCAGTATCTCCGACTCCTCCGAGTTTCGCAAGTTCAGAGAGAGCTTTCATTACGGCCTGCTTGGCATCAATTACAGTTTTGTAAGTTGCCATAATGTCAAGCCTGAATCCTGAAACCATTTGTCCGATGGTATTTTTTAGAGTCGCATCATCGCCAATTGTAGCAGTATAAGTTTTAGCTTTTTGAACATCAACTGCGCTTTGTGCGCTCGCGATTGCAGCCTCAGCCGTAGTAATTGCTGAGTCCAAAGCTGCCGTATCTTTTCCGGATGCTTTAAGCGTTGCTGCTTTTGTTGCGATTTTAGTTAGAATATTTGACATGCGGCTTAAGGCATTAGCCATCTTACTTGTAAGTCTCGCATCTGCAGTGGCAATTCTATCGTCAATCCGCTCAACAATTAGTTTTTTTCGTTCATCTTTTATGGTTTTAATTTGCTCTCTGAAGGCCTGCATTTTTGCCAGCATTTCGTCTTTTAAGGCTTGCCTTTCCTGTATTAATGTTTGAAGTGTAGATTTTATTGTAGTGCGCGTTGTTGTTGCGGGAGATGTGGCCGTGTAGTCAAGGGCTAGAGAGGTTTGAGGAACAATTAATATTGAAAGAATGAAAATCAAAAAAATAGTTTTTTTGAGCATAAATATATATTAGTTGATGAGGAGTAAGTATGTCAAGATGGGCAGGCTGTGTCTTAGACAAGAATAGAAATGTCCTAGTAAACACAATAGAAATGTCCGCTTTTCAAAAACGATAAGATGCTACAGTGTTCTGCCTGCCACACTTATGTATGGCAGATACAGAACTTACTTCCTCCGAACAAAACAGGTTCGACGTATTAACAAAAGTTATCAATCGTGAAATTAAACCGGGAGCTGCTGCAAGACTTCTTGGTATATCAACACGGCAGATTAGGAGATTAAGAATTGCAGTTGAAGAGAACGGCTCTCAAGCTGTTGTCCATAATTTAAAAGGAAAAGAGAGCAATCATATTATCAATCGCACCACTCGTGAAAAAGCACTTGCTCTAATACACAAGCATTATCCTGATTTTAAACCTAAACTAGCAACCGAGAAGCTTGAAGAAAAACACGGAATACGTATCACTTCTCAAACAATACGGGTATGGATGACTGAGGAAGGATTGTGGAAAGTACGCCGACAAAAACAGACAACGTATCGTTCCTGGAGGCCCAGAAAAGACTACTACGGGGAACTTGTACAATTTGATGGATCATACCACTATTGGTTTGAAGATAGGCACAGCGATGAGAATGGCAACGGCGAGGTATGTATGCTGGCCGCAATCGATGATGCAACGGGACGAATTACAAAAGCAAACTTTGCGGCAAACGAAGGGGTTGTTGCGGTGTTTTGCTTCTGGAAAGAATATATTTTAAAGCATGGTAAGCCTCTTGCTATCTACCTTGACCGTTTCTCAACCTACAAGATTAATCACAAGGCAGCAATAGATAACCAAGAGCTTATGACACAATTTCAGAGAGCAACAAAGGAGTTGGATATTGAGTTAATTACTGCCTATTCACCTGAAGCTAAAGGAAGAGTCGAGAGGTTGTTCGGAACTCTTCAGGACAGATTAGTAAAGGGAATGAGGCTTGAAGGGATTAATACGCCGGAAACCGGAAACAAATTTCTTGAGGATGTATATATTGATGACTTTAACAAAAGATTCTCTATTCCAGCAGCAAAAGAAGAAGATTTACATCGTCCCCTAACAGATACGGATCGTGCAAGCGTGAATCGTATTTTTTCAATTCAATCAACAAGAGTGATTCAGAATGATTTTACTGTTCAGTTTAAGAACAACTGGTACCAGCTCTCAGAGCTTCAGCCAATAACCATTCGTCCGAGAGAAACAATACTTGTTGAGGAGTGGCTTGACCAAACAGTTCATTTTAGTTTAAGAGGATATTATCTAACTTATCTGATATTACCTGATAGACCCAAGAAAACAAAAAAACAACCGGTGATACTCACGACACATCGTCTTAACTGGAAACCGGCGGCAGATCATCCATGGAAAAAAGGGTTTAAACAAAGATCTTAAAAGCGGACATTTCTATTCTTGTCTGACAGATGGGCAGGCTGTGGGTAAATATGATATCATTGGAAGCTGATGAGGAATATTTTAAAGATTATCCAAATTTCAAAACCCTTACATGGGCTTGTGGCGCTTCTCGGATTTTTAATTTTATTAACGTCTGTGCTACAGCTGGTCGCGCCTATTTTGTCCAAATATATAGTTGATGAAATTACGGCAAAGCTTTCGGGACATCACGGTAGTCTCGAAAGGCTCATTACGCTTGTTGTTGTTGCGTTTTTATCAAATCTGGCAGGAGTTGCTATTAATGCAATTTCAGATAGGTTAGGTGATCATTTCGCGGGGAAACTTCGCCAATTTCTAACAGAAAAATTTTATGAGAAAGTTTTAACCCTTCCGCAGAGTTATTTCGATGGTCAGCTGTCAGGAAAAATTGTAAACCAATTAAACCGTGGGATTTCTACTGTTTACCAATTCTTAAATGGCGCATCAAATTTTATGCTGCCAACATTTATTCAAAGTATTTTTACAATTATAGTCCTCGCATTTTTTAATTTGCCAATTGCCTTTTTCACGCTCATTCTATTCCCCATATATCTAACCCTCTCCTACTATTCAACTGTTAAGTGGGGAAAGCACGAGAGTGAAAAAAATATAATTGAAGACGTAACGCGCGGCCGAATTAATGAGACGATCTACAATATCAGGCTCGTTAAAGGGTTTACAAACGAGCTTCTTGAATATAATTTCGTATCACAAAACCTTTCAAAAATAAATAAAATTTATGCTCACCAAAGTACTACTTTCCATAAGTTTGATTTTGCTCGAAATTTATCCCTTATCCTGGTTCTTTTTGCGGTAAATATTTTAGTTTTTTATAACACGTTTATTGGAAAATTGACTATTGGTGAAATGGTTTTAATTATCCAGCTCTTTAATCAAGCAAGAATTCCCCTTTTTGCTATGTCGTATATTCTGACGCAAATCCAACAAGCTGAGCATGGAAGCCGCGAGTATCTTGAGATTTTAAACCTCAAATCTACTGAGAATTTTAGGGAAAAAATAAAAACAAAAATAGTCAAGGATCCGGAAATTAAGTTTGCCGGTGTGTCATTTAGGTATGAAGACTCAGGGCAAATATTAAATAATGTTTCGTTTACAATTACAACAAATGAAAAAGTCGCACTCGTTGGACACTCAGGCGCCGGCAAGACAACAATTGTCAATTTAATTATGAAACTTTA
>JBGOVI010000011.1:0-18115 GCA_041478035.1 Patescibacteria group bacterium | reverse complement strand
TGAAACCGGTAATTCAAGCGCCAGGGGTTTTTGAGGATTTTTCCCCTCAGTTTTGTAAAATTCGTCAAGAATTCTTGTCCCTTGCGCAAAACGTTCTTCTTCGTGTTTTTTATTGGTATACCCATCCGATAACCATTCTTTTTTAAGAATATCCTGTAGATAATTTCTTGTAGGCGTTGTCCCATCCTGTACCAATGTGTAAAACCTGTAGAGTGTATTGTGCATGGAAATTCCAAAACTTTGCACGGCGGCCGTTGGAGTCGGGATGTTAAATATTACTTTTGCTTTGTAATGTAAAGGGCATATATCGAACATTTGAAGGTTCGAGTAAGTAATGTATGTTAGTTTAAGGGGTAATTTCTCCTCCTTATCTTCGATTTGTTCTTCATATGGTGCAAGGACACTATCAAGAGATAGTTGTTGAATACTTTCTGTTTGTTCTGCTTTTTCTTTTAGTCTTGGTACAGCCTCATAGATAAATGGAGAGAGTTTTTTCCCACGCTTTCCTGTTCCGTACAAATCCGCAGCTGTAAAATAGAGTAGTTCTTTTGCCCGCGTCATCCCCACATAAAAAAGCCTTCGCTCTTCTTCTAGATGGAAATCAGTACCGGGTTTTATTTTTTCTTTAATAACCCCTTCAGGCAGAGGAATTTTTTCGGCGCGCTCGCGTGTTGGAAATCGCTCGGAAACTAAATTTACTAAAAATACCACCTTAAACTCGAGACCCTTTGAGGAATGTACTGTCAAGATGTTAACAGCATTCCGGTCGCGGATATCAATATCCGCTGCAGTCGGACTATCTCCAAGTTGGAACATAAGAGTAAGCCATTCAACTAAGGTAAAGATATTGCTGCCAGGCCTTTCCAGCTCAAAGTTATGCACCCTGTCAAAAAATTTTGCTACATTTTGCACCCTCCGTTCGTCTTTCATTGAATCGGTTTGATTCAGGGTTTCAAAAAGCTTGGAATCAACTAAAAAATAATACAGAATTTGCCCTGCGTTTTCGTGTCGGCTTTTTTCCAAATGACGCTCTGCCATACGTTTAAAATTTTGTAATTTTTCTTGCGTCTCAGGTTTCCAAAATGTGTGGTTTGTATTATCTAAAGCTTCAAATAAGGTTAGGTTTTTTTTCTTAGCAAAGTTAAGTAGGTAATTTAGTTCGATATACGGAATATCAAGTACGTCCATTGAAAGCACGCGAAATAGCGAAACTGAATCAGATAAATTTGTCAAAAATGTTAAATATGCAATTAAATCTTTTACTTCTTCTTGTTGAAAAAGATATCCGGGGCCTAAAAATTGGTATGGGATTCTATATCTTTGAAGCGCCATTGTTATCATCTGGGCGTGGTTATTTGCACGCACCAAAACGGCAAGATCACGATATTCATAAGATTTTTTCATCAAGTCCAAGGTTGCCCGGGCAATTGCATCAGCCTCATTTTCTGCACGGTTTTCGTGTATAAATTTAATTTCCTTTTTTTGAGCAGTCGAATGGCTCTTTAGTTTTTTATTAATCTTTTCCACCACTTCGAGTCGATTAGGGTTATTATTTTGGATAAGTTGGTACGCTGCATCAAGGATCACTTGTGTCGATCTATAATTATCTGTTAACGTTATGATTGTAGTGCTAGGAAAATTTTTCTTAAACTGCAAAACGTTGGAGACAGCCGCACCACGAAATCTATAAATTGCTTGGTCATCATCTGCAACAACTGTAATATTGCGGTCATCCCCGGCAAGTAGGATTGCCAGTTCGTTTTGCGCATAGTTTGTGTCTTGGAATTCATCGACTAAAATAAACTTAAATTGGTTTTGGTAGTGTTTTAGAATGTTCTTTCGGGTCCGAAATAGTTTCAGGGTATTCGATATAAGGTCTGAAAAATCCATAACAGATTCAGCAATCTTGAGTTCGTTATATTTTTTATAAGCATTTGCAAGCTCCATGTATTGTGCTTTTTCTTCCTCATTTTGAGTTTGAGCGAATCGAATATATTCATCCGGAGTAATGTCTTCATCAGAAAGTCTTGAAAAATGTGTTAGTAGGGCATCTAAAAATTTTGTAGGATTTCCGTATGGTTTGAAAATCTTAAGCCCTAAATTAAAAATATTTGTCCTCAAAAATAATACAGACTCTGATTCAGACATTAGTTTGTATCCCATATCAAGCCCTATATTATGTGCTTCATCGCGTAAAATTCTGTCACAAAACGCGTGGAAGGTGTTAATCCACAGATTTGTATATCCATAAGGAAGAAGAATATCAATTCTCTCCTGCATCTCATATGATGCCTTGTCTGTAAAAGTTAGAGCGAGCACATTTGATGGGGGGACATTTTTCTCGACTATCAAATATTTAATGCGTTCGGTTATAACCGTGGTTTTTCCGGTTCCCGCGCCTGCAATAATTAAAAGGGGCCCATCTCCGTGTTCAATCGCCTTCTTCTGTTCGGAGTTTAAATACTGAGCCATAGCGCGTTAATTTTACCACTTTTGAGATTTGAAGTAATTGTAGTATGATTCAATTATGAAACTTATCGACAAAAGACAATTAACAAAAGATACTTATTCTTTTATCTTTGAACGGCCGTCGAAGTTTACATTCTTGCCCGGGCAATACCTTAAGATATTTCTTAATATTAAAAATCCTGATTCGCGGGGAGTTTCACGGTACTTTACAATTTCTTCTTCTCCTACCGAGAAAAACCTTGCGATTACGACACGAATTATTAAAAGCTCGTTCAAACAAAAATTGGGGAGTTTGCTTTTGGGTTCGGTAGTTGAAATGCGGGGGCCGTGGGGAAATTTTATATTAGATGAAAAAGATAAGCGCCCAAGAGTGTATTTGGCGGGTGGGATCGGGATAACCACGGCAAGATCTATGGCTGTTTATATCCGCGACAAAAATTTAGACATTCCTTTTACTTTGCTTGCCTCATTTAGCAAGAAAGATAGAGTAATTTTTTACGATGAGCTCACTGCCTTTAAAAATAAGAAAATTAAAACAATTTTTAAAATGACTTCTGAGACGGGAAGAATAAATGAAAACACAATTAAAGAAACCGTGGAAGACACTGGAAATTCGGTCTATTATATTTCAGGGCCAATAAGTTTTGTTGAGGCGATGGAGAAAATCATCAAAGGTTTGGGAGTCGCCGAAAAAAATATAAAGACCGAAGACTTCCCCGGATATTAAGATTCCAGTAATTCCTTCTCCTCCTGTTCGAGAGTCGAAGTGGTTTTTATTTTATTGCCGAGTTTTGAAAAACCTGAATCTACCTGGCTCATCATATTGTATGAATTGGTTACGTGTTTGCCTAAGGTGTCCAGATTCTCGCCTACCTTTTCATAGTCCTTTTGTATCGAACGAAGGCCTGCCAAGATTTTCTGCGCATGCTGTGTAATTTTTTGTCCTTCAAAACCCATTAGGATTGCCCGTAGATATGCATAAAAAGTCATTGGTGAGACAGGAAGCACGCGATACTTTTGAGAGTAGTCGAACAAAGCGGAATTATTCACTATTTCATAATATACCGATTCTGACGGAATATACATTAGAGCGTAGTCGATTGTTCCCTCACCCGGCAAAATATATTTCTTCGCAATATCATCGATATGTTTTTTGACGTCTGAAACAAACTCTTTTTCCGCCATCTTTTTTTCAGCATCTGGCCCGTTCGCGTTCATCTTCCTGAAATTCTCCATAGGGAATTTTGAATCAATCGGGATAATTCCTGCCTCTGTTTTGATTGCGGCGTCAACTATCGAGCCATTTTTAAATGCGTATTGCATGTTGAATGATGATTTCGGAAGAAGCTGTCCGAGTAATTCTTTTAGAACTTGTTCGCCAATATTTCCACGAAGTTTCGGGCTTTTGAGAAAGTCTTGTAATTCCTTCATCGATCTTCCGATTTCAGACATCTCGCCAATATTTTTCTGAACTGCCGAGATAACACGCGCGGCATTGTCCAGTCGGTCGTTTAACTGTTTTGAGTTCGAAAGTAATGTCGAGTTCATTGTTTTACTGTTCACATCAAACGATGATTGCATAGACTTCATCCATTCCATGAGAGAAGAGTCGGGGCTTGAGTTTTGTTTCTTGTTTATCAAATAGATAATGATTGCAAAACCAATAATGAGGATTGTGGCTAATATGAGCAGGTCAGAATTCATAGAGCTCCTATTTTAACATAAGAAAGCAATTCATAGAAATAGCATGTTGACTAAAAGTAAAAAAAGTACTATAAATCATACAAATGTCTGAAAAACAGATTAGAAGCGAACATCCAATGCTTGCATTTGCCGAGATTGTCAGTCGCAAAAGTCAAGAGTCCTTCATTGTTAGTGAAGATCTACAAAAAGAAAGAGAAAGGGCTCATGAAAGATATGGAGATCATTTAGGAGAAGTTTTTTTTAGGTGGGTTTATGTGAATCCTCCAGTCGACGAGCCCGATTTATATAGAAATGCTTTTGTTTATCTTTTAACTAAAACTATGCATGACTCTTCCAGAGTAAAAGTTTACAGTGCATTTATGGAAGCGATCGATTTGAAACTTCAAAAAGTACAACAATAGCCACTGCTATTCGCCTGATTTTTCGAGCACTTTATATAGAATGATTGCAAGACTGACCATGGTATTTAGGGAAACGTTTACACCGAACATGGGGAGTTCGACAATTTGGTCACAAAGTTCGAGTACGTCTTTTGAGACGCCATGGGTTTCATTTCCAATTATTAATGCAATCGGATATGAATAGTCGACCTTTGTATAATCAATACTCTTCGAACTCTGTTCGATGGCAATTACTTTTAGATCTAGGATGTAGGATCTAAGATGTAGGATAGCGTCGGTTGTGCGCTCGAAGCGTTGCCATTCCGTGAGATCTACTGTATTGATCGACGTTTTTTTTATTCTCGTATTTGGTGGAGTTTCGGTATATCCGCAGAGAAAGATTTTTTTGGCGGCAACCGCATCAGCAAGTCTGAAAACAGCACCGACATTGTACGTATCTAAAACGTTGTCAAGGATGATATAAATCTCATTCTTTTTTATAGCTTTCGAACTTAGTTCGCCGGATTTTGTTTTTCTCAACTTGGCCGAATTCAATTTCATGTTGCGGGTGTAGGTTCGGCTGGCGGGGCGGCTTCGGCTTTTTGTTCTTTCGTCGCTTCGGGAGTTGCTGCGACTGCTTCCTTCATAAGAAGGGCCTTGGTCCAAACGGCAAAGTCGCATTTTGGATAGTTTTCGCATCCGTAAAAAGTTCTTCCTTTTCTTGTCCGCTTCATCACCATTTTACCTCTGTCTCTAGGGCACAAGTATCCTGAATCCTCAACTATTGATTCGCGGAATTTACACGCCGGAAAATTATTGCACGCCTTAAACTTTCCGAAGCGTCCTATTCTAATTACAACATCTCCCCCATCAAGCGGACATTTTGCTCCGGTTTTCTCGGGTGTGATCGTAATCTTTTTCTCACCTTCAGCTTCTTTTAAATGTTTTTCAAAAGGGCCATAAAATTCTTTTATTACAGGGACCCAATCAGTTTTACCATCTGCCACCTCATCAAGCTTGTCCTCCATTGAAGCAGTGAATGGAATATCGTCAATTGTTGAGAAGTTTTTCACTAAAAAATCATTGACCAATGTTCCAATTTCAGTTGGTTTAAATCTGTTCTCTTCTTTTTCAACATAGAAACGGGCTTCAATTGTTGAAATAATTGGTGCATAGGTTGAAGGGCGGCCGATTCCATGTTTTTCAAGTGATCCGATAAGTGAGGCCTCGTTGTAGCGGGGCGGAGGAGTAGTATTATGTTCGGTTATGTTAATATCCGAAATATTAAGACTCTCACCTTGCTTAAGCTCTGGAATTAGTTGTTCGGGATCTTCATAAAACCAAATCTTTAAGAATCCGTCAAATTTCATTACCCGACCATTAGCAACAAAATCATAAGTTTTTCCGTTAGCGACCTGTGCGTCGACTCTCGTCGAGAGGAATATAGCATCGGCCATCTGTGTCGATAACGCCCTCTTATATATAAGGTTATACAGCTTTGCAAAATCCTTTCCAAGCGAACTTGCAACTTCAGCTTCGGCTGTCGCGACATGTGTCGGGCGAATCGCCTCGTGCGCTTCTTGTGCCAGTTTTGATTTTGTATGGTAAATTCTGGGGGAAGGTGGTAAATATTTTGCGCCGAAAGTTTTCCCAACGTATTCGCGTGCAGCGTTAATAAAATCATTCGATAAATTATATGAGTCTGTTCTGTGATAAGTAATAAATCCTTCCTCGTATAATCTTTGCGCAAGACTCATTGTTCTTTTGCTTGTATATCCAAAACGGCGGCTTGCTTCAATCTGAAGTAAGGAAGTTGTAAAGGGTGGATAAGGTGCGCGTTTTGTTTCTTTTTGAGTTACCTCAAGGATTTTGAAATCTTTGTTCGCAATATCATTTTGAATGACTTGCGCATCTGTTTTGGTGAGATTTGTTTGAGCATATTTATAATCACCATCGTAAAGTTTTAAAGTATTTGTTTTTTCTATTGCCGCATCGTTTACTTTGATGAGTTCAAACGAAATCGGTTGATCATTTCCCTTTTTCGTTGCAACAACAAACAATCTGTAGAATGTAATGCTTTTGAATTTTTCTACTTCACGTTCTCGTTCAACAATAAGTCGAAGCGCTATTGACTGAACTCTTCCTGCCGATAAACCTTTTTTAATTTTCATCCATAGAATTGGCGAAAGTTTGTACCCTACAATGCGGTCAAGAACGCGCCTTCCGGTTTGTGCTGCAACCAAATTCATATCAATGTCCTTTGGATGTTCAATGGCCTCATTTATCGCGCGAGGAGTAATTTCATGAAAAACAATACGTTCGAACTTTATATTTTTATTTTCCTCTGACAAAATATATCTCAGATGAAAAGAAATAGCTTCTCCTTCGCGGTCAGGATCTGTCGCTAAGATTACGTGGTCAATCCCTTTTGCTTCTTCAACTAGCCCTTCAACAATTTTTCTTTTGTCTTTTGGTATTACATATTTCGGTTCAAAATTATGTTCAATGTCAACCCCTAAATCGCCTTTTGGCAAATCACGAATATGCCCCATGGATGCCTCAATCTTATATTTATCCCCAAGAAACCTGGAAAGCGTCTTGGCCTTAGTAGGTGACTCGACAAGAATTAATGTTTTCATATGCAAATTAGTATAACAGACACAAATGGAGTATTGTAATAGATGAAAATCTGATTTGCAAGAGGTCAATCAAAATAGAGATCTGGTTCTGCGGTGATTTTGGACCAATCGATGGGTTTGTAATCGAGTAATGCATATGCGCCGATCATAGCGGCATTGTCAGTAGCGAATTTTTTCTCAGGAGAAAAAATTCGAACTTGTAACTTATTACTTATTACTGATTTTTCGAACTCCGTTCGTAAAGTTTGATTCGAAGAAACTCCTCCGCCGAGGAGAATTTGTTTGGTTCCGAACATTTTTGCTGCTCGAATAGTTTTTTTTACCAAAACATCGAAAATTGCATCCTGCACTGCTCTGCAAATTTCATTAGTTAACCTATCGGTTAAATTTTTTCCTTTAACAAATCGTCCCACTTCTGTTTTTAGTCCTGAAAAAGAGAAGTCGAAGGTTTTAATGTCTACAAGTGGGCTTTTGAATTTTATCGAACTTTTTCGAGCCTCGTTCGCGCGTTGTTCAATCTCAGGACCAGCAGGATAGGGAAGGTTTAATAGCCGGCCAATTTTATCAAGCGCTTCGCCCGCCGCGTCATCCCGCGTGCCGCCTAACCATTTATAATTCGTCAAAGAGTTAAACAGGAGCAGGTCTGTATGTCCTCCTGAAACAATCAAACCGACGAACGGGAAGATTAGGTGCGAAGCTAATCCACCCTCCAGGTTGTCTAGCTTGGAACCCTTTCTTTTTCGGATGTTTGTGGTTTGAATAAAATTCGCAAATAGGTGTGCAAGAAGGTGGTGGACGGGGATAATTGGTTTGCTGAACACAAACGATAATGTTTTTGCTGTTTCAACACCAACCAAAAGCGATCCAATTAAACCAGGGCCATAAGTCACAGCGATTGCATCGATGTCATTTTTTATGGTTAGGTTAGCTTCGCGAAGGCACTGTTTAATTGTTGGAATCATAAATTTTACCTGTTCGCGTGCCGCATTTTCAGGAATTATCCCTCCCGTTTTAGCATGGATTGCAAGGGACGTTGCCGTGACATTTGATAAAACTTTTACGAACTGTTCGTGATCATTTCTCTCGACAATTGCAGCCCCCGTCTCATCGCACGAAGTTTCTAGTGCAAGAATTCTCATGGAAGTTAAAGTCCTTTGAGGATGATTTTTGTTCCTTTTTCTATTTTTAACTTATCGGCTTGTCCTGCATTTAGTTCAAGAACGTAGTTAGCCGGTTCGTCAGGTCTGTATATTGTTAAATTTGGTGTCTGTCCACCGGCAGGAGCATTTGAGACTATAAATACAACACGATCTGTATCGATATAAATTATGTCGATGGGAAAAAGCATATCTTTCATCCAAAAACCATAGAGATCTTTATGGTCAAAAATAAAAAGCATGCCCTGATCAGAAGTTAAGCTTTTTCTGCCGGAAAGACCCTTTTGCCTGTCTTTATCAGATTTTGCAATTAGAAGATTAATTTTAGTTCCATTTATTTCAGCAGTAGCTTTGGTACCGAAAGACGGAACAAAAGACAATAGATCTCCGCCGCCCTTAAAAACTGCCAAGAGAATCAAGGCGAATATCAAAACTACATAAACAATTATTAATTTTTTCATCTTATATTTATTATTTTAGTCGTCGAGTAATCTTGCCTCCTATCCATTACCTCAGCAATTCTTTTTCCGGTTTTCTCAGCATATTCTCTCTCCCAATCATAAACCCTAGTCCCACGCGTAATTGCAATTATATCAGGTTCTATTTTTTTAACAAGTATCTCATAGTCATGGTTAGTTTTTAGGTAATCAAGGTTTAAGATGTAATCCGCGTTTTTTAATTTAGAAAGGGCAGCCGCTCGCTCTACCTGCGAATTAATAGGCCGGTTACGTCCTTTAAGTTCTCTGATTTTCTTGTCGCTTTCAAGAAGAACGATAAGCGCATCTCCTTCTCTTCTTGCTTTCTCTAAAAATTCGATATGACCTGCGTGAAGCACATCAAAACAACCACCCACCACCACCAGTTTTAGGTTGGCTTTTTTAAGCTCCAACAGCTTGTTCAGTTCTTGAGTGTTTAGAATAGTACCCATTTACGTCTTGGTCCCGCGTAGGAATATTGCTTGCCATGGTTTGTAAACAGATACAAAACTCTCAGAAATTATCACTTGCCCGTTTCGGCTTACTTTTCGGGTAAAAACCGATTTCCCCCCGGGAGCAGCAAAGTCCACTTGTTTGATGATACCGACCGGAAGAGTTGGATCATCCTGATAAAGATCGGGCGGCGCGGCTGAAACATCTGATAATACAGGCTTTGAAATCTCGACTTGCCTCCCGTCGCTTTTTCCATACAGAGTGAAGGTTAAACTTAAGTTGGTAGTATCTGCATAGGCCTGGATTAGTATGTGATGCCCCGTATCATTTTTGAATTTTAGATCAACAGTCGGGACATAAGTAGTTGCGTCAAGCCCGGGCGGTTGATCCTGTTCATAATATCCTACACGATACGCATGTGCGTGCCGCTCTGTAATCGGCAAGCCCGCATTTAAAATCGCCCGGAAAAGAGTCGTTGAAACCTGACAAACTCCTCCCCCATCACCAAGAACCGTTCTGCCGTTTTGAATGATATACGCTTGTTGATAGCCAGTGTACGCTGAAACATCACCAAGTGCACGGTCAAATGAAAATTCTTCATTTGGTGCAATCAGGACTCCGTTGATTCTTGACGTAGCAAGAGCAACATTATAAATTCTCCCCGGAATCGAATGATAAAAAGTGGATTTTCCAACTCCTATCGGCTCAACTATACCAAAATTATTTGCCTCCTCGGTTGTAGTGTTTGGGTGTAGTACCTTGATTGGAATGTCTACTGCAACAATCTTAGGATTCTTTTCGCGGGCAAGTTGCGGAATCAAATCTTTTAGCCTTTGATTAAGGGTTTCGCTGTCAACGTCTTGCCCATCATGCGACTCTTGAAATGCAACAACCCTATTCCCTTCGACCTTGAACTGTGCGTCCATGGGTTCTTTGTGGATTGCTTTCTTAATCTCCGAGATATTTTTTGTGAGAGATTGTTCATCGAAAGTATAAGACGCCGCAAGGAATGTGCCATTGATATATGAGGCAAGGATAAGATATGTATCTGTTAGAAGACTTTTGGTTTTACCAAGGCCCAATGCTTGCTCCGTAATTAAATTTGTATCGTAGCCAATGCCCAAGGTTGCCGCTGAAGCAGTTGCCGAGAATCCATCCACTGAAAAGATAATAGTACTCTTCCCGACCTTTATATTTTTATCAGAATATATTTTTTCTACTTGGTCCCTATTTTTTTCTCCGATGTAAGTATTGTCAATAAATACACCCGGTATAACCTTGTTTTTGTATGATTGCTGAAAATAGAATAGAATAATGCTTGCAAGGATTGTTCCTGATAAGATAAAACCCACGCTAAACCAGAAGACAGAGGTAGTAATTTTTTTTAAAATTTTTCTACTTTGAAAAATGTTTGCCATTTGAAGCCTAAATATTATACTATAGATAAAGAATACTACCAATAAATACCAATACTACCAATTTCCAATAATTCAATAATATGGACAATACAAATCAACCTCCACCCGGGCAAGAAGTGCCACCGGATGTAGCAGCCTATCAGGATTCTCCACAAAGTGGCACATCTATTAAAAAAATAATAAGTCTGGCTATCGGCGCGCTCGTACTTCTGGCGTTAATTTTTGTTTTCGTCGTGTTAATTTTGCCAAGAATTCTGCCGAAAAAAAGTGAAAATGTCACGTTAACTTACTGGGGAGTATGGGAGGATTCGGCACCATTTGAGGCGGCAGCTGCAGATTTTACTCGTACAAATCCTAATATTAAGATAACTGTCGAGAAACAGGACATAAAAGCACTCGGAAAATATTATGACAGACTCTCAACCCGAATGAAGAATGGAACCGGGCCTGATATTTTACGCTATCACAACAGTTGGACAGGCGAGATGGTACCGCTACTTTTGCCTCTGCCGCAGGAGGTAGTTGCGGCAACAAATCTCGATAGCAAGTTTTATCCGGTTGTCGGGCGCGATCTTAAAGTGAGCGGGGCATATTACGGAGTGCCGATTCATTTTGATAGCCTTTCGCTTTTTGTAAACACCGAAGTTTTCAAAAACGCGGGAATCGCATCATACCCCTCAACGTGGGATGATCTGACGAGCGCCGCGAGACAATTGACAGTCAAGGATCAAGACGGGCGTATTACGACATCAGGCGTGGCGCTTGGCACATACGATAATATAGCGCACGCATCGGATATTGTTTCTCTTCTTTTAATTCAAAACGGAGCGGACTTGAATCATTTAGATGGATCTGCCAAACAAAGCGCAGCCGATGCCCTTGATTTTTATACGTCATTTGCGAAAGGCGACTCAAAGGTTTGGGATGATACACTTGAGAACTCAAAACTTGCTTTTGCCGGCGGTAAGGTTGCAATGTACATAGGTTACTCGTGGGATATTTTTGAAATAAAAGCGATTAATCCAAATCTTTCATTTGCGATCACTTCAGTTCCCCACCTTCCTGCACGTTCATCAACGGTCGCAAGTTTCTGGGTAGAGGGGGTTTCATCTCAAACAAAACACCCAAAAGAAGCTTTTGAATTCTTAAAATTTTTGACAAGTCGGCAAAATATGGAAAAACTCTATTCAAGCGAGGCAAAAACAAGGCTTTTTGGAGAGCTTTATCCAAGATCTGACATGGCAGATTTATTAAAAGATAATACCCTGATTTATCCATTTGTTGTACAGGGCGAAAAAGCTGAATCTACTTTTTTCTCCTCTGATACTCATGATGATGCCATGGTTGATTCTTTAAACGTTTATCTTGGGAATGCGGTGCGTTCAATTCTTAGTAATAATAGTTCTCCCGCCTCGGCAATTGATACGCTCGCTGCGGGTGTTACTCAAATCACAGGAAGATATGCAGGAACAACAAAATAAGTCTATCGAACAATCAATCATAAGAACGCTAGCGTATTCTGACATTTTTGATTACCCGCTTAAATTAAGCGAGATTCACAAATTTTATTCGGGCGCAAATTCTATTTCGAAAATACTTCTTAAAGACAGTCTTAATCTAGCGGTTCGCTTTGGGCGAATCCAAAGAAACGGCGACTATTATTTTCTCCCCGGAAGAAATTCGATCGTTAATATTCGAGAAATAAGACAGAGGGCAAGCGTCCCGAAACTCAAAATTGCAAAACGTACTGTTAGGCTCTTAAAAAATATTCCGACCGTAAAACTTATCGGCATCAGCGGAAGTCTTGCGAGCAGGAACTCAGAAAAAAATGACGACATCGATCTTTTTTTTATAACGTCAAAAAACACTCTTTGGTTATCGCGTTTTCTAGTCAATATCGTCTTGATTTTGTTTGGTAAAAAAAGAGGCAGGTTTGATTTTATAGGGACAAACAAAATCTGCCCAAATATGTATATGGATGAGGGTTTGCTATCTATAGGTTTTGATAGGCGGAATATATTTACCGCGCGGGAGGCAGGTCAGTTATTGGTGTTGTTTGACAAAAACAACTTTTATGAACGATTTTTGTACGATAATAAGTGGATCCTGAATTTTCTTCCACACATAAAAATAAGTGATCGATTGGATATTTCCCATAATGAAAATAAAATATTAACGTTAGTTGATAGGTTTTTTTTCATACTCCAATTTATTTACATGAGTGGAAGAATAACGCAAGAAGAAGTAAGGCCGCACCTCGTCCGTTTCCATCCTCAAGACCGCATGCACCCAATTTTGGAGTTACATAAACAAAGATGCCGAATATACCTCACCGCCCGTAATACACGCTTGCCCGCCAAAGCCTTGGCGATGGCGGGTGATACTCGTGGTACCCCTGATACCCTTACCTTAGATACTCCAGGATATTGACATAATACTATTCATCCTGTATATATAAACGGTAATATTTCCCCACCTAAAGCACTGGTGTGGGGATTTTTTAAATAATGGACAAGAAAAAAGTTTTTGTTACAAAAGAGGGGCTTGCGGAGCTAAAACACGAGCTTGAGGAGTTAAATTCGGTCAAAAGGCCCCAGGTCTTAGAACGCGTTTCTCAGGCACGTTCTATGGGTGATTTGTCTGAAAACTCCGAATACACTGCGGCACGCGAAGAGCTGTCGCTTATTGACGGGAGGATTGAGGAACTGACCGATATTATAAAAAGCGCAAATCTGATAGTTGGAAATCATAAAAAAGGAAAAAGCGCGACTGTTGAGCTTGGATCGTCAATTACGGTTTCGGTTGGAGGCAAAAAGGAAGAGTTTTCTTTAGTGGGCGAATGGGAGGCAGATCCAAAAAATAAGAAAATTTCCCACGAATCGCCCCTGGGAAAAGCTTTAATTGGAAAAGCGCTTGGAGAAAAAGTTGAAGTTGAAGCCCCGGCCGGAAAAGTAGTCTACACAATCGTCGGCATCAATTGACACAAAGTGCCATCCCGGACTACGATCCGGGATCCTTCATATTCTACAGCCCCCTTTGGCGATGTTTTGTTTTATAATAGAGATATGTTTTGGGCTGATAAGATTGCAGAGGATATAAAAAAACTCAAATTGCCTTTGGGATGGGTAGATGATATGAAAACGCCTTCCGGCAGAATTCATGTCGGGGGTTTACGTGCTGTTACAACGCACGACATTGTTTATAAGGCACTGGTTGATGCCGGAATTAAAGCGAAATTTACATACGTATTCGATAATCATGATCCAATGGATGGATTGCCAACTTATTTACCACGCGAAAATTACGAACAATATTTAGGTGTTCCTTTATTTATGATTCCGTCTCCAGGAGAGGGAGCAGCAAATTATGCAGAATATTTTGCAAAAGAGTTCGAACGCGGATTTAATCAGATTGGCTGTAATCCAGAAATCATTTGGGGTGCGGATTTATACCTTTCAGGACGAATGAATGAGGGAATTAAAATATGTCTTGATAATGCTGACAAAATAAGAAAAATATATTCTGATTTGTATAAAAAAAAGATTCCGTCCGATTGGTATCCTTTTAATGTCTATTGTCCAAATTGTAATAAGGTTTCAACAACAAAGGTCGCAGAGTGGGATGGTGAAGAAGTTACTTTTGAGTGCCGCGTTGATGCCGTTGATTGGACTAAGGGGTGCGGGTATAAAGGGAAAATTTCCCCCTTTGCAACAGAGGATAAAATGAATGGAAAAATCCCATGGAAAGTGGAATGGGCGGTTAAATGGCAGGCAATTGGGATAACTGTTGAAGGAGCGGGAAAAGATCATATGACAGCAGGAGGGTCACACGATTTAGCAAAAAGAGTAGCAAAAGAAATTTTGAAATATCCAACTCCTTACGCTTTTGCTCATGAATTTTTTCTCGTTGGGGGGCGTAAAATGTCATCATCAAAAGGAACAGGCGTTTCGGTTATTGATTTACTAGAGATTTTGCCACCACAGCTTGTTCGATTCCTCATCGCGCGAACAAAACTTAACCAGGCGATTAATTTTGATCCGGAAGAGAAAAATACTATTCCTGTCTTGTTTGATGAGTATCAAAAAGTGGCAAGCTCATATTTTTCCAAAACAAACGAAGATTTAGCAAGGATATTTGAATTTTCTCAGGTTGGTGAAATAAAACAACCACCATCTGTTCGATTCGCTACTCTTGCGCAATGGGTTCAGATGCCGAACATGGAAGAGGAGATTAAGAAAGAAGGAGCAGGGACTTGGGCAAAATACGCAAAGGTTTGGGTCGAAAAATACGCGCCGGAGTCCGAGAAGTTTTTAGTACACAAAGAGCTGCCTGATGCAGTTGCGAATTTAGATAATGAACAAAAAGAATATCTCAAAAAAGTTTCAGACATAGTTTCAGAAGGGCTAGGCGCCGAAGATTTGCAGATAAAAATTTATGATGCGGCGAAAGAAATTAAAATCCCAACTAAAAATGCATTTGCCGCAATTTACATTGCGCTTCTGGGAAAAGATCACGGTCCCAAAGCTGCTTGGCTCATTGCATCGCTTGATAAAGACTTCGTGATAGAAAGGTTTTCAAACCTCTGATGAAAAAGCTGTTGCTTGCAACGGGAAATAAAGGAAAACTTGAGGAAGTTCAGGAAATATTAAAGATACCTCTTGAGATTGCCGACATTGAGCTTGAAGAGATACAGAGTATGGATCTTGAATATGTTGTCAGAAAAAAAGCAGAGGAAGCGTTTAGAATTATAAAAAAACCTGTTGTGGTTGATGATGTTGGTGTATTTTTTGAAGCATGGAAAGGTTTCCCGGGCCCTCTTATAAAATTTATGTTTCTCCATCTGGGAAATAAAAAAATCATAGAACTTTTAAAAGGAGAGGATAATAGAAAAGTTTCTGTTCAAAGCGCGGTTGCTTATCATGATGGCAAGAAGATACATACATTTATTGGGGAAGTAATATGTAGTATTGCATTCAAAGAACGCGGAACCGAAGGGTGGGGGCTTGATCCTATTTTAATTCCAAAAGGAAAAAAAGAAACATTTGCCGAGATGGGTTTAAAGAGAAAAAATGAAATATCTCACCGAAGGCGCGCATTTGATAAGTTAAAAAAGTTCTTAGATAGCCAATCGGAGTAAAAACAGATATAATTTTAATATGCTTGATATAAAATTTATTAGGGAAAATTCAGAGAAGGTTGCGGAGGCGGCAAAGAGTAAAAACATAAATGTTGCGGTTGAAGAGATTATTCGACTTGACGGAGAAGTACGAGTGCTATCGCGTTCGCTCCAAGAACTTTATACACAGCGAAACCGCGCAGCAAAAGAGCGAGATATTGAGGGCGGGCGGGAAATCAAAGTCGAGGTAGGTTCGCAAGAAGCGAAATTAAAAGAACTCGAGGAGCGTTTAAATAATCTACTTTGGAGCGTTCCGAATCTTCCGGCTGACGATGTAAAAGTTGGAAAAGACGAAAGTGAAAATGAAGTTATTCGAACAGTTGGTTCGCCAAAAGATTTTGATTTCAAAGTTCGCGATCACGTGGAGCTCGGAGAGATCCTCGATATTATTGACATCGAACGCGCTGCTAAAGTTTCCGGCGCAAGGTTCGCGTATTTAAAAAACGAGGGAGTTCTCTTAGAATTTGCACTCGTTCAATTTGCATTTGACACTCTATCCCGTGAAGGTTTTATTCCAATTATTCCTCCACAGCTTATCAAAACCGAGACCATGCGCAAGCTTGGGTATATGGAAAATGGTGGAGATGAAGACATGTTCCATATTGAAAAAGACGGACTGACGCTCGTCGGGACGGCAGAACATTCAATTATTCCGATGCACATGGATGAAACGTTTTTGGAACGCGATTTGCCTAAAAGATATGTTGGTTTTTCGTCTGCATTCAGACGTGAAGCAGGATCTTACGGAAAAGATACAAAAGGAATCTTGCGCGTTCACCAATTTGACAAAGTAGAAATGGTATCTTACGCGACTCCCGAACAAGGAGATTCTGAGCACGAATATTTGCTGAGCCTTGAAGAAAAGTTCTTTCAGGCTCTTGACATTCCATATCAAGTTGTTAAGATGTGCACCGGCGACCTAGGTTTTCCTGTTACGAGAAAATACGATATAGAAGCGTGGATTCCAACTCAAAATAAATATCGTGAGGTAACATCCGCATCTACAACAGGCGATTTTCAAGCGAGGCGTTTAAATATAAAGTTCCAAGAGAATCCGCCAGCTGGCGGAGAGAAAAAGTTCGTTAACATTCTAAACGGCACGGTTTTTGCAATCGGTCGAACTTTGATTGCAATACTTGAAAATTATCAAGAAGAAGACGGGTCAGTTGTAGTACCTGATGTTTTGCGAAATTATATAAATTTGGACCGAATTTCCCCCAAAAAACGTTAATTTTGTCTCATTAATTTTTACTGTTAAATAAGCCCAAACTACGAACTTTGAGGCAGGGTATTTTGCTTGACAAATTTTAATTATTTATTCACGATTAAATTAGCTTAAGTATAAGACCCACTTCGCGCATTAAGCTTAACTTCGCGCGAACCTAAGGAGGTGTTTTATAATGGCAAAGAAAAAAGCAAAGAAAAGGAAGAGGAGATAAGTTGGATCCCGATATATCGGGATACCAATTGATCAATTGGTCCCCCCATCTTTTTAGGTGGGGGGTCATTTTTTGGAGCTAGCGCTCTAAATCCGAATATATCCGAATTATTAGTCCGAATTAATACGAATGATTCGTATTCTGGCTTCAATTATGTTAAAATTTAAGATCGTGGCGATGGACATTAACTATTCACTATTAACTATTCACTATTAACCTTTTTATGTTTGGAGGACTATCTAAAATATTTGATTCAAACGAACGCGAAATAAAAAGACTTCTTCCCGTAGCAGATGAAATAAATACGTTTGAGGAGAAGTTTCGCAAACTTAAAGACGCAGATTTTCCAAAAAAGACCGAGGAGTTCAAAAAAAGAATAGAAAAAGGCGAAAGCATTTTTTTACTTTTACCAGAAGCATTTGCTTTAGTCAGGGAAGCGGCTTTTCGTTCGGTGGGACTGCGCCCTTATGACGTACAGCTAATGGCGGCAACTGCACTTTCCGAAGGAAAAGTTGCCGAGCAGAAGACGGGTGAGGGAAAAACGCTCTCGGCAGTTCCCGCACTTTATTTAAATGCTTTGACCGGGAAAAGCGTTCATTTAGTTACGGTCAATGACTATTTGGCGCGCCGTGACGCCGGATGGATGGGAGCCATTTTCAATTTTTTAGGGATGTCTGTTTCATCTATAATTTCTGAGAATTCATTTATTTACGACCCAACTTTTACAGACGAAAGTGCCCAAGACTTCCGTCTTCTCCACCTGAAACCTATATCGCGAAGAGAAGCTTATCAGGCAAACGTTGT
>JBGOVI010000040.1:0-7545 GCA_041478035.1 Patescibacteria group bacterium | reverse complement strand
CAAATATTTCAGGTGAACCGATTGATCTTTTCTATTTTGTAAACCAACAATTCGACGTAAAAAATCCCGACGAGCGCCGTCTTCCATGGGATTCTCTCGGTGCCGACTTCTGGACCCCCACACGAGATTAATGACCAATTCATCAAGCACCAATTGATCAAACCAATGTTAAATTGTCTAATTCATTAATTAATTAAACATTACATATTTTTTAATTGGTTTGAAAATTGGAATTTGGTTATTGGTCATTTTTTATAACAGAGCGAAGCCTGTTATAATATACCTATGGAGGTTTTGATTCCGCTTGTAATTCTTATCTTCTCGGCCATTTTGCACGAAATAATGCACGGGGTTGTTGCGGATAAACTCGGCGATCCGACAGCAAGACTTGCGGGAAGACTAACTCTTAACCCCATCCCGCATCTTGATCCTGTCATGAGCGTTTTACTCCCTGCGCTTCTTGTTTTCTCAGGCTCTCCAATCATTTTTGGTTCGGCAAAACCCGTTCCTGTCAATCCGATTCATTTCAAAGATCCAAAAAAAGACATGGCACTAACAGCCCTTGCCGGGCCTTTGACTAACATATTGATCGCGGTAGTTGCGGCACAGGTTGTTCGATTTTTGCCAGGAAACGAACTATTATCACCGATTCTTTATATGGTTGTTCTCTACAATTTAATGCTTGCCATAATTAACCTTATTCCAATCCCGCCTCTTGACGGATCAAAGGTTTTGGCATCAATTTTGCCTTCTGATTTAGCTTATTCATACTTGTCTGTTGAGCGATTTGGTATATTTATTTTGTTCGCTCTTCTGCTCTTCCCCATTGGCGGATTTTCCCTGGGACAAATCATAAATAACCTAATCCTATTCTCAATTCACATCCTTGGAATATGATTGAACTCAAACCTTTTCACTTAAAAGTTGTATCTTCTGTTCTAACGAATCTTGTTGCCGGCTTTATAGTGTTGATAATAGCGACCAAAGATTTACGCGTGTAGACAGGTGAAATTTTATTTGTTATTCTTTGTATGGTAATAGTATTCAAGTTCGAACAAGCACTGGAAAATTATTATGATAAATTTCGATGATTTAGGAGTTCGTGCAATGATAGGGGCAGGTCTTGGACTTATTGCTCTTTTTTTGGGTCTTAATTTCTTTGCAAAATTCCCTACTAAAAAATCCTCAAAACGCTAACTCTTGATACTTAATACTTGATACTTTATACTTTCTACTAATTGTATGTCATATCTAGTTCTCGTCCGTCACGGACTCTCAGATTACAACAAACAAGGTCTCTGGACCGGTTGGGATAATCCGCCGCTTTGCGCGGAAGGATTTGAACAATCAAAAAAAACGGGCGAACAACTTTCAGACATAAAGTTTGATTTTGCTTATTCTTCAGATCAAGTTCGCTCTGTTCAAACTATTGAGGAAATAGAAAAAGCGATTGGCCAAAATATCCCGATCGTTCAAAATGCCGCCATTCGCGAAAGAAATTACGGAATCTACACCAAAAAAAACAAATGGGAAGTTCAAAAGGAGATCGGAGAAGAAGAATTTAAGAAGCTAAGACGCGGCTGGGATTATCCTATTCCGCAAGGCGAGAGCTTAAAACAGGTTTACGAACGCGAAATTCCTTATTTTCGAACAGAAATCGAACCAAAACTAAAGAAAGGTAAAAATGTTATCATTGCATCTTCCGGAAATGCACTCCGAGCTCTGGTAAAATATCTCGAAAATATTTCAGACCGAGAAATATCGGAGGTTGAAATAGGCACAGGCGAAGCATATATTTATAAAATCGATCCGAACGGAAAAGTGGTTTCAAAAGAAATCCGAGGCGATAATCCCATGAAAGGCAAAATATGAAGCTTATTGTCGGCTTGGGGAATCTAGGAGAAAAATATCAAAATACGCGGCATAACTTGGGTTTTATGGTGCTCGACTCGCTTCTTGAGAAACTCGAACCGCACGACAAAACGTTTTGGGAAGAGAAAAAGGATTTAAAGGCGCAAATTAAAAAAATAAATTCGAACGACCACTCTATTCTCCTCGTCAAACCTACAACTTTCATGAATGATTCAGGTATTGCTGTTTCAAAAGTCCTGAATTACTATAAAATTGATCCGGCCGAGCTTATGGTAATTCACGATGACCTTGATCTTCCTTTTGGGAAGATCCGGGTTCGATTTGGTGGAAGCGGCGGAGGCCACCACGGAGTTGAATCAATTATAGAACAATTGAAAACCGATAAATTCTTGCGCATTCGCCTGGGTATTGGTCAGTCTCGAAAGAATGGCGATGAACGACGAACTATGAACCATGAACATATCGAGCGTTACGTCTTAGGGAATATCAGTTCGTCCGAACGCGGCAAAGCCAGAACCATGATAAAAGAGGCTGTCCGAACAATAGATTTGATACTCAGACACGGAATCGACAACTATATAAGCCGGTATAATAAATAGTTTACCTTACCCGAAGACGTTTGAGGTCCTCTTCAGAAAGCGAACCTGTTACCAAAAGGTACAGATGCTGATTTACTAAGTTGTCCAATGTACCCTCTTGAAATGCAACGGTTGACTTAGGGATAAGCCTGTTTATATCAAGTAAATAATTATAGCTGTTTATTTTTGGATTATAGTCTCTTAGGGTTGTTAAGAGAAAAAGCCTAGGCGTATTAGTATAAGACTCAAAAATGAGCGCATTTACGGAATTTTCATCAGCAATGTATATACTGTCTATGGAAAAATTGAGTTCGCCCAAATTCTGTCCTGTTTTCCTATCAATTCCGTCTATGATAACCTTGTCCTCTTTTTGTATATCTTGTAAACGATGGAAAATTTGTGGTTCACTCAGCCATTGACTATGGCCGAACACAAATAACTTGCCGGAAAGATAATTTGGGTCATCACTATTTGTAGCAAGGCTGTGGTCAGGAGTTGAATATGCATGTTCGTGACTATCGACATCTACTGCTTGAATACTTAATTTCTCTATATCAAGACTTGGTATTGTTATAAATGCTGGAAGAATGTCTTTCCTAAATTCGATTTTAGGTCCTTCCTCAAGCCGAGGAGACATGGTATCTGCGTATGGAGTTGGAGTTGGGCTTGGAACGTAAGACACGTCAGACCCGCGACAAGAAGCTAAAAGACTAGCGCCTACAAGAAACGCTCCTGCACTATTTCTAAAAAAATCCCTTGAATTTGTAACTTTCTCTTTATGCACAAAGTGTATTGTAGAATAAAAAGTTAAAGCTTGTCAAAAACACAATCGGCAGCAATTGATATGTGACATTTGACTAAGCTGAATTGGTTAATTGTTAAATGTCAAATGTATCCTTAAAGCTTCGCTTTAAGGATTGACTTCCTTCCACCTGATGGCCGGGGTTTTGTAGAAATCTGTCAATTGTGGCACAAAATCATAGCGAGACTGGATTACAAAAACAGGGAAAGTTGCGTCCCCACTAACCCCGGCAACCCCGGGACATAACGACCTATTGGGATTAAACATTCCACTCCCCCCCACCTTAAAAGGTTTAAGGGAATTTGCGACAAACGTTCCGGCAAGAGTAAATTGCTCATCCGGGTTAGAACCGGTCGAACATTTCGTTCCCTGCAAATTGATACTCCCCTCGGCAGTATATATCCCTTCTATATTTGTGCAAGTTGAATTGCCGCACGGAGCAATAGGCGTTAACGCCCCAACCGATGGATCTATATTAATATCAGTTTTTGCCGCAAGAACAAACAAATTTCCAACACCAGAGGGCACTTTTAAATTACTGACAGTTTTAATTGTCGCCGTTCCGTTGACAAGAATTAAAACGTGTGACCCGGCAAGTTGCGAATACGAGGTAAGCTTTAAATTTCCGTTTACCCAGTAAGCGCCTGTGGCGAGATTATTGATGTCGCAGGCTGTCGCCGGGTCCGAACAGTTTGAAACACCCGGCACTGTGTTATTAATCGTGGTAAGTGAGACAGCTTTAATTTTTGAACGGTTCATAAAGAAAGTATAGGAGAAAAGCCCCTGTTTTGTTTTTGGATCATCATTGTAGGAATATTCGTTATTAATAACAAAACCCGGGACAGACCCCGATCCAAAATTTGCGTTAGAATTTGAGGAAAAGAATGCCGAATTAGGGTTGTTTGAGGCAACCTGCCCGGGCGGCAAAGTATCTACTAAACTTCCCGACCTCGTATCCCCATCCCCTACCTGAAACCATGGATCGGCAGCAGTTGACACGCACCAATCAAGTGTGCGGTTTGCTGAGAAATCAAAATTATAGGTGTTACCGCTCGACGGATTAGTCCAAAGACCACCCTGATATTTTATCTTTTTGAGCTGATATCCTAGGGGTGGGTTTATCACTGCGTTTTTGTTGGGTGGGGAATGCGGATACGTATCAATCATTGAATAAACACCCGAGCCGTTGGAGTTGGCACTTGCTTCATTTGTTGCGCCGTTCCAGACAGTTATAGCCACAGGGGAGGTATAAACGGTTGAACCGCAGGTGTTACCCGTAGGATCGGTATAAACCGTCCCGCTCAGAGTGAGAGGTATAGGGGTAGGAGTTGGAGTTGACGTAGGACCACCGCCGGGTGTTGGTGTTGGGGTAGCAGTTGGCCCCGACACATTTACATCCGTATCGGTAACCGCGTTAGATTGGCATGTCCGACCGTCTGATAAATTCGCTGTTCCCCACACTGCCGTTGCTCCGCCCGCGACCGCCGTCACAACTGTTGAATACGGCGAACTTGAATCCGAAACCGGGCTAACAGTCGCAATGGCAGTATTGTAAGACCCGAAAAGCATTTGCAATACCGTTGCCGAGCCGAGTCCTGAAGTTACGCTGGCATTTACGGTCCCCGTCCCTCCAACACTCAAGTTGAACACTGACGGGCTGGTCGTCACCTCACAGGGTATCGGGGTGGGGGTTGGAGTTGGAGCGCAGACACCGCAATCGGCAGGACAAGTTGAGCATGTTTCTCCCAAAAAACCGGTGCAAGCACCATCAGAACAGTATTGAGCGTAGGTTGAAGATGGAAATGAAATCGGTACCAAAATCAACAATATAAAAATTAAGCAGGCAAAAAATACCCTCATTAAACTTATCTTAGCAGCAGTTAAAACTCCATGTCAAACGCCAAATTTTTTTGTTATTGTTATACTGAAATAATGTCTGCCTTAATCTTTTATTTGGTTCTTGCAGTTGTACTGTTTGCCGAGGGGAGCGGACTTCCGGCGGGACGGGAAGTCGCGTATTTAATAATTATTCTATCTTCTCCCCTTTTTTTACTGGCAAGGAGAAGGCCGACCAAGCTTCCTGCACGCATCACCCCAATGATAACGCTTTTTCTTGTCTTATCATTCATCTCTATTCTATTTTCCCAGAATGTTAAAACGTCAATTCTGCTCTTTCTTTTTTACATTTCATGCTTTTCGGTATTTGTTTTTGCCTACTCAATACGGAATGAACTTAAAAAATTTATGCCAACATTTCTTCTTATTTTTGGTTTCATATTTTCAATTTATTCGTTAGTCGTATCGTTTTTTGCTTCAAGAATACCGCAAATCGTACCCCACGAAGGATATCAGCTCGTATATTCATATACCTCTTCACATAATCATTTGGGAGATTATTTGCTTCTTCCGCTCATCGTCTGCTTCTACTACTTATTCTCCAACCGACCAAAAAGCCCGAAAAATAATCTATTATCTATAATCTATAATCTATGTATTCTTTTCTTCCTTCCCTACTTTCTTTTTTCCTATTCTCGAAGTGCGTACGTTGCTCTTACCGGTGTTTTACTGATAATGCTTATAAACTTCTACAGGACACGCATGATGAAAATATCTTCAGCAAGAATCGGGATCACACTTATTGTGCTCGTTTTATCAGGGTTATTTATGTTCTCGGTTGTACGATCAGGAACAAACACAAGATTCTCACAAGTAACGAAAGTCCTTGTTGAGAAAAACGCGCTTTCCTTCAAAGATCCATATGGAAGCAGGATTGATTATCTTCGCGAAGGCATACTTTCAGCTATCGAGAAACCATTGTTTGGAGTAGGACCGGGTAATTTTTATCTTGCATCAATTAAATATACAAAGGTACCGGGGCTCTGGACTCATACTGCTCATAATATATTCCTTGAGATTTTGGTTGAAAATGGAATCTTGGCGGGGGCTGTATTTGTTTTGATAATATTCGAACTTCTTCGGCGGTCTGAGAAGAATCTTTTTTTCTTCCTTGCTCTTGCCTTGCTTTTAAATTTCCAAACCGACTACACCTACCGAATTTATTCATTGTTTCTACTGTTCTTCGTCCTCTTGGGGATAATTTATAAAGAAAAATCCGCAGTGTAGGCTATTCTCTATTCCCTATTCCCTACCTCCTAGTATTGGTAGTATAGCGAGTAAATATCAAGCTCGGAATTGGGGGCAACTTGAGTGGCTATATTCATTTGTTTTCCGGCAGCATAAAGTGAATCGCTGAACGGGATAGTTTTGCTTTTTGCGCCCGGCGTAAGAACCGTTATGCTTTTCCCGTCAGAACTGATAAGAAGAGTTATTTTCAAAAAATTCGTGCCTTTTGGGGCCTTTGCCAAAAATGAGTATTGAGATTTATTGTTGGCCCTTGTCTCAATAGCCCAATTTTTGTCTTTTGGATAATAAAACACTCTCAAAAGCCTGAAATCTTTGTTTTCATACTTTAAGCCATTATTAAACATTAGCCCGTCGCTGTCGCTTGCCTTGACGCTATTAGTAACGGCTCCTACTTCCATGTCAATTCTTAAAGGTCCGGAAATTTTAATTCCGCTTTTTGGCAAAAATTTATACGAAGCGCTTGCCGAGCTGTTGGTGATTTTTTGAGGCTCTACTGCTTGGACAACCGCTCTCAAGTTTGGCAGGATTGATATTGTCCCGGAACCGGAACTCGAACTTACACTCTGCTCTGTTTTCTGTAGCTGGGTTATTCCGCTCTGCTGAGGCAAAAATGACAAAAAGGGAAAGCTTTGAGATAAAGGTAGAATCGAAAAATAATTAAGCGTTCCAAGAATCAATATTACAAGAACGGCCGCAATTATAATCTCCGTGATTACCGAACCTAAAGGGGAACTCTTGCCTTGATTGTTGTCCATAAACTCATGGTAGGGAATACCAGCTGTATTGTCAAGAGGATAGCTATGGTTGACCTTAGCTCTTTAAAAAGAGAAATTATTTTTTAAGAAAAGACTCCTTTTTTAATATATTGCTTAATTAAAGACTGGTAGGGTATGTTAAGCTCATTTGCTTGCTCTTTCACCCGGTTTAACAACCATTCGGGCATGCGAATAGCAATAGGTTTTGTAGTGGGCTTAAGGTTTGGGAAACTTACCCTTTCAAAATCACTCGGCTCATAATATTCAGAAAGGTCCAACTTCCACCAGAATTCCCTTTCTTCATCTTCGTTCTTAAATTTTGGTATTTTAAGCGGCTTTTTCATAAATATACACCTCCTTTTTGTTAATATCTCGAGCAGAGATTATCCGTATT
>JBGOVI010000030.1:0-8409 GCA_041478035.1 Patescibacteria group bacterium | reverse complement strand
TCTGAAAACAGACGGGTCGTGCTTCTCATTGCCTACGCAAAAAGGACAGGAGTGTGTTTTGCGTTTGGTTTCAATGTCAGGCCTCTTCGCTCGCCTTGGCGCCATAATCACCCAGTTATCAAGACTCGGAATGTTGACGAATTTAAAATCGGGCATAGGCAGTAAATAGTTACTAGTTATTAGTTAATAGTTTTTAGAGGCAAAAATCAAGCTCATGATATAATCAATGCATGAATAAGTGGACACAGATACCATCGGATGAAACAATCGGACAAACAGCACAAGCCTTGATCAAAAACGGCATTGAAACTTTTGTTGTGGAAACGGGCGAAGAGGCAAAGAAAAAAGTTTTGGAACTAGTACCTGCTGGCGCCGAAGTATTTACTATGACTTCAAAAACGCTTGATGAGATAGGAATTCCGCAAGTGATAAACGAGTCGGAAAAATACGACTCCGTTCGAAATAAATTAAATTCGATGAATCGCGAAACGCAAAGCCGCGAAATGCAAAAGCTCGGAGCCACCCCCGACTACGCAATCGTATCTGTTCACGCATTAACCCAGGACGGAAAAGTGATGATTGCATCAAACACAGGTAGTCAGTTAGCCGCAGACGTTTACGGCGCGAGTCGCGTCATTTTGGTTATCGGCGCACAAAAAATTGTAAAAGATGTGGACGAGGGATTCGAACGAATTTATGATTATGTTCTGGATCTTGAATCTGAGCGCCTTCAGAAACTCTACAACGTAGCAAGTTTTGTTTCAAAACTTTTAATAATAAATCGGGAAGTAAACAAAGACAGAATAAAGGCAATAATCGTCAAAGAAGTCCTGGGATTCTAGTTACTCTTCGACCTCCACTTTCAAATCTAAGAAAATTTTCTGCCCGGTTGCGACTTCGAGTTCTTTGCGCGCCATGCTGCCTATTACTTTGATGCGCGAACCGCCCGCACCGATTATCATTTTTTTGTATCTTTTGTCGGTCGTAATTATCCGAGCCTTAATATAAAAAAGGCCGTTTTTGCGCGGCTTTGTCTCATCCACCACTACTCGAATCTTATACGGCAGCTCATCGCGCAAAACGAGGAATGCTTTCTCGCGGATATTCTCGGCGATATAAAGTTTCGAATCCAAATTTATCGCGGGAGTCGGCATATCTTCGCGGACAACTATTCGATCACCATCTTTCAGATATTTTGAAATCTCTCGAACAAGATTGGGAAGATGCTTATTTTTGAGCGCCGAGACTTCAACAACAGAGTCAAATTCATCTTCAAGAAATTTATACTCCGCAAGGAAACTTGGCGATTTTAGATCAATTTTATTGATCACTAGAATCTTGGGTTTATCAATTTTTCGCAGGATTCCAAGTACTCTATTCTCCTCTATTCCGCGCCTTCGTGTGTGATCTACTATATATAGTATGACGTCTATATCTTGTTTGAGAGTTCGTTCGGCCGCAAGGTTTACCTGTCTCGGCTTGACAGCCGAATCAAGGCGGGTGTCGTGGCTTACCTTCGCAAAAATTCCAGGAGTATCGACAAAAATAATTTGCGACTCCTCATCCTGATAAACCGCCTGCATTGAAAATTGCGTCGTCTGAGGCTTGGGAGAAGTTATAGCCACCTTCTGCCCCACCAGATTATTGACAAGCGTTGACTTGCCGGAATTCGGCCTCCCAACTAGAGCAACAATTCCCACTTTCATAATATTTGGCAATTTTACCACATTTTCCTGTATAATTTTGTTATGGTTAAACTTATAAGGGCTGAGGAGAATCCCATTCTTACCCCTTCAGATCTTTCGTGGGAGGATATGCTCGTTTTTAATCCGGGTGCCGTTGTAAGCGATGGCAAGATACTTCTTCTTTACCGCGCAAAGGGAAGAATGGATAAAATATCAAGATTCGGATTGGCGGAAAGCACAGACGGAATTCATTTTACAAGGAGAAATAAACCTATTTATGCCGGCGACAATCACGTCTACGAAAAAAGGGGAGTTGAAGATCCTAGGCTAGTTAAAATCGATGACACTTTCTATTTTGTATATACAGCAGTTATAGAAGATCCTGAAGGCAAGATAGATCCCGCCTGGAGTGAGCAGATTGCTAAAAAGCCTCAGATTGCGCTTGCTGCTACAAAAGATTTTGAGTTTTTCCATGAGTACGGTGTGATTATTAAAGATATTTTGGGAAAAGACGCAAGTCTTTTTCCAAGAAAAATTCATGACAAGTATTATCTCTTATTTCGCGAGGGCATCGGACAGACTTACCTCGCAATATCATCGGAGCTTGATAATTGGTCAGCTCGGTACCCTCTTTTTGACAAGCGGCTAGACTTATGGGACTCAAAACGTGTCGGAGTAGGAACCCCACCTATTGAAACAGAGAAGGGATGGCTTCTTTTTTATCATGGCGTTGACAATAATAATACTTATAAAATTGGGGTTATGTTTTTAGACCTTGAAGACCCAGGCAAGATTATTTATCGCTCGAAAGAACCTGTGTTTGAGCCTGAGATGGAATATGAAAAAATTGGATTTTTCCCAAACACTGTTTTTTCTTGCGGGGCAGTTGAGAAAGATAATCAATACTACGTATATTATGGCGCGGCAGATCAGGTAATTTGCCTTGCGATGGTTGAGAAAAATTTAATACTAGAACTTTTTTAAAGCCGCCTGCAAAGAAAGCCAGGCAATTAAAAAACACACTACGGACTCTGCCCCTTCATTCATGTTTACTCCGGTTGGAGTAAGACCGTCATAAACTCCACCGGTTTTTTTATCATACATGCTTTTATGATTCCTATTTCTTCCAAAAAACCATTCGAATGCAATAGTTGCTTTATTTAAATATTTTCTATTTTTTGTAGCGTCGTAAGCAAAAATATATGCACCAATTGCGGCTGCCGCCTCAATTGGTTGCTGATCATAGGCAGCTTTGGTGGAGTTTTTTAAATACCAACCATTTTGCCCGATAAAGTCAAAATAGTCTTTGTCTTCATCATAGTTGCACTCTTCAATAAACGCAAGCGCCTTAAGTCCAACTTTTTTGTAGATTTGCTCTCCCGTTGCAAGATATGCTGCAAGAAGTGCTTGGGGAATCCGGAAGTTGTCGTAGGAGATTTTTTCTTCAAACCATACCCAATTTTCATCTTTATAATTATCAAAATGCATGAGAATGAAACTTGAAAGCTTATGAATTGACTCTAACGCATAGGCTGCCGTGTCTTTTTTGCCTTCAAACGCTTTTGCATAATAATATAATCCCAGAATCGAATACGCTGCAGTTCTGACATCATGAACAAATTCTAAATGCAGTAAACTGACCTTAAACATCGAGTGGACTGATTGAAAAAAAGGGCTGTTAGGACATGCATATAAATGACTTCCAAGTGCCCAAAGCGCTTTTCCAAAAGGATCGGAGATCTCTTCTGCGTCTATCCACGTCCTTTGAAAATTTAAAAATGTGTGATATCGTCCGTTTGACTCCTGGGCAAGACGAAGGAACGAAATATATGCCTTCATCAACTCAAGAGTCTTTTGGGATCTCTGCTTCCCATAGAGATCCGACACAACAATAAGAGCTCTAGCATTATCATCCGTACTATATCCAAATCTGCTCTCTGGAATTGTATAATGCGCATGCTGGAGAATTCCTACATGGTCGGTTAGTGACTCAAGATGCAAGAGGTTTTGTTTGGCAGTAAGAAATATCTTCGCTTTTTTTGAAATATCTATATTAAGTTTTAAGGTAGTTTTGTAAAGCTTTATGTGTTTTTCAACAACATACGACCAGCGCATCTGCTTTCCAAGCCTGTATGCTCTTTTTTCCATCAAGGCCGTTTTTTTGGGAGAATTCCATATTGAAAGAATAGCCGCGGCAATGGCACTGCTATCTTCAAAAGGAACAATAATCCCCCTGCCTTGACGCAAAAGGTGCTGCGCATATATATACGGAGTTGAAATACACGCTTTCCCCGCCCCAACAGCATATGCAAGAACTCCGGACGTTATTTGCTGTGGATCAAGGTAAGGGGTAATACAAATGTCTGATGCCGCAAGAAATATTTTTAATTCTTCAAGAGTTACATAACGGTTGATAAATTTTACATTTTTTTGAAGCTTGTACTTTTTAACCAACGCCTCAAGTTCTGTTCTATAACCTTCTCCCTCGTTTTTTTTAACAATCGGATGGGTTTCCCCAATAATTAAAAACTTAAGATTTGGAATATCTTTTATCACCTCGGGCAGAGCTTGAATAGCATACTCAAGGCCTTTGTTGCGGCTAATAAGGTTTGTCGCAATCATTAAAAATGAATTTTTATATCCGATTGAAACTTTTGCCTCTTCTTTTGAGATGCTCGAAACCTCAGGGACTCCGTGAAAAATAATGTGGATATCGTGAGGATTAATTCCGTAAATATTTTCAAGCCTGTCTTGAGCAATTGCCTCCATAACAATCACGCATTTGCTGATCCGTGCAAGCTCTTGGATAATCCATTTTTGTTTATCAGTTGGGAGTAAAAGTACGGTATGGAAAGTTACTATAATTGGCTTGGTTAAAAGACGGGCAAGCTCTAAGATGTACTCCCCACTTTCGCCCCCAAAAAGTCCAAATTCATGCTGGATATGCACAATGTCAACAGAATCTTCATTGAGAGTGCTTGCTGTTTTTCTATAATCCAAGATTTCTTCTTGATTTATCAAGCTCTTAACTTGAGGAGGATAGCCGTCGTGCCGGATTTCATTCTCCATCGCGGAAATTTGTACTTCAAGCTTCTGATTTTTAAGTTCTTCCGCAAGGTCTTTTGTGTATGTTGCAATGCCGCACTTCCGCGGAACATAAGATGAAATAAATGCAATTTTCATAGACTTAGGATTTACTCGCAAAAATTAACGGATTGTGTGCCTAAAGTAAATTTCCCAAAGTATAGCACTCGGACTCTTAACAAGCAATCTAATTGAAACTAAAGCTCAGTTCGAATATAATTGAACCCAGCCCTTCGCGAAGGGCTGGGGGATGGAATTGAATTATGTTTTATGTTTATCTGCTTAGAGATGAAAAGAGTTTTTATATTGGGTATACAAGTAATCTTAAAAGGCGAATCGAAGAGCATACAAAAAGAAGAACGTACACGACTAGACGAATGAATGAACCTAAGCTTGTCTATTACGAAGCATATAATAACGAAGATGCTGCTAGAATAAGGGAGAAAAAACTCAAGCAGTTCGGATCATCTTATAAAGGATTGGTAAAAAGATTAGGATTGAATTTATAGGGACGTGATGAAATGGTATCATAGAGGTCTCCAAAACCTTTTTTCTGGGTTCGAATCCCAGCGTCCCTGCAAGGTACAATTCTGTACCTTGCTTCGCCAGAAGCAAGAAAGAATTGGACCGCAGCCGGGTACCGAATGGTGCCCGAGCAATAATGAAATTTTTCTACGTTTACGTTCTATATAACTCTTCGAAAAACTTTATCTACATCGGCTACTCAGGGAATCTAAAAGAAAGAGTAATTAAACATAATTCTGGAGAAGTTCAATCCACCAAAGCATATCATCCATTAGTTTTAATCTTTTACGAAGCTTATCCCTCAATAAGCGATGCCAAAAGAAGAGAGGTATATTTGAAAAGTAATAAAGGTAGAACAACTCTTATGACAATGTTAAAAGACTACTTTTCAAAGAAGAATTAGCCTCAAATTTTATACACCCACGGAGAGATTCGAACCTTTTGGTATAATGCTTTTATGATCACAATCATTTTCGAATCTCATTCAACGACTACAGATAACGAAAAACATCTATCCTCTGGACATAATGATGTAGAGTTATCAGAACTAGGAAAAGAACAAGCGAAAGAATTAGGTGAACGGTACAAAAACGAATCCTTTGATGCTGTCTTTTGTTCGGATCTACAAAGATCATATAAAACTGCAGAAAACGCTTTTTCGGACAGAAATTTTCCTATTATAAAAGACAAAAGACTCCGAGAATGCGACTATGGGAAATTAACGCAGCATCCAAATAGCGAAGTCAATCCTGAAAAACCAAATCATATTACTGTCCCTTTTCCAAATGGAGAAAGTTATGAAGATACTGCAACAAGAATGAAAAGTTTCCTTAAAGACTTACTCAAAAATTATGATGGTAAAAAAGTTATGGTAATTGGTCATCGAGCAACCCAATACGGATTAGAACACTTCATAAAAGGAATTTCATTAAGTAATGCCATTCAAGAGCCTTGGAAATGGCAACCTGGTTGGACTTACACACTAAAAGAATTGTGGTAATAACTTCCTACAAAGTTCACCAGGGCCTGCCAGGCACCATTCGGAGTCTGGCTTTGCCAGGATACGATGGTGACGCAGACAGGTGCAGTACTGTACCTGTCGCAGTCAGGTACCGTCTGGTACCTGACAAAAATTCTATAAACTACTCTATTGACAAGGTGTAAAAAATATGTTTCCATATACATATACTTAAGAAAATGAAAGTAAAAGCTGTATTCGGAATTTTCCTA
The DNA here is from genome assembly GCA_041478035.1 of Patescibacteria group bacterium. GTDB lineage: Bacteria > Patescibacteriota > Microgenomatia > Levybacterales > GWA1-39-11 > GWA1-39-11. The sequence continues at coordinate 1,885 of JBGOVI010000030.1, read as the reverse complement.
TCACTATTTTTTGCCTTCCTCGTAGTCTCGACGACTCACGCTCTATCCGGCCCAACAGGCTTGAATTACATAAGAACTGAAGCGGGTCCCGGTGCGGGGCAAATTACTCTTAACTGGCAAAGATATAACTCGGATGTCACGGGATATATGATTCAATACGGAACTGCGCCCGGCAAATATCAATACAGCACCGTTCTGCTTGGAAACGTTGCCACTACTACAATCGGCTACCTTACTCCGGGAATCCGATATTACTTCCGTCTTATTCCATTTAGAAACAACGCGCAGGCGAATCCTGTCAGCCCTGAGGTTTCGGACGTTGCAACATCTGCGCCTCACACAGTTGTCGGTACAAGCGGGCCGTATGGACAAAGACATCTCATGGCTGTTTCAGGTCCCGGGATCGGTCAAGTCACCCTAACATGGCAAAGATTATACCCTGGCGGAGATACGTACCACATTACGTACGGTCTACAACCGGGAAAATATATTTATGGTGCGCAAAATATCGGATCTGCGCCAAATGGCAATAACAGTTTTACGGTTGGCGCGCTTGCCTCAGGCGTGAGATATTACTTTGCCGTTGTTCCTTCTCACGGTGGAGTATCAATCTACGACTCGGCAGAAGTCTCCACAGTTGCTAGATAATAAATTCCACATAGTTGCGCTTATTAGGGCCCTTGCGTGATGTTATGGGGCTTTTTGGAGTTCTCGGCGGGCGAGTTCTGCAACTTGTTGAGTCCTTGGATTATTTGATGTTATACCGTTCGCCCCAAGTTCTGTCGTCCGAAGCAAATCTCGGTTGGTATCAACAGGAAAAAGAAGTGAGTAAAACCCATTATCATTTAAATATTTCATAAAATCCTCACTTGCAAGTTCAGCTCTTAATGAAACTCCAAGCCTGCGATTATCTGAAGAAGCAAGTTTTTCCCTCTCAACCAAGGCCATAAATGCTTGCCTTGTAGTTCCGCGAGTATAGTTATTGACTGTGTACAACAAAGTGAGCGGACGCTTAACGTCACTTCTTGCGATTTGGTACACGGCATCCCAATTGGGACTTGAGATAAACACCTGAGTTTTCTCAGGAACCCTCTCAATGTATGGAATAAATCCTTTGATATTGTCCTCGTGGTGAAGTTTTAAATCAAAATTAACCCTATCAAACCGATCATCTGCCTGATTCATAAGATTTCCTAGTTGTGAAGAACGTAATTTCAGCCTGCGTTGTAGCCACTCCTTCGCAACAATTCCGTGACCATGAGCTCCCATATAATATCCGAGACAATATTGTACGTCATACTCTACGCCTGTAATTAACTCGTCGGAAAGTGCTCTCTTATAACGTTGGCCGGGAATATCATAATCGGCACTTGCGGCATTATGAAAGAAGGTATCGGGGACATGTCCTCCGGCAACAAGCTCTTCAATAATATGCTGATCAAGTTCCTCTTCGTGAGCCCCTGTAGTCGCGGCTGTCGCCAGTGTTTTTAATGATCGGTCATGAGGAAAATAGTGTCTTAACCCAATCACGCTTTCACGTCTCATATCCGTCGCGGTACGACGAATAACGTTTGGTATACGTCCTAATTCGCTAAAATGTGGCATAAGGTATTATACCAGAAAAATACTCCACTCACAAACTATAGGGTGCTATCCACCGCCACAGACGATTAAGGGCAAAGTTCACCCTTCGACTTCGCTCAGGGCAAGCTAGGGCCTGCAAGTCCCTATTGCAAAAATCGTTTAAAAGTATTAATCTCTTTTCTATGGCACATGACATCCATCACGCACATCTAGTAAAAGAGCTTGCAACTCAGCTCGCGCCCATTTTATCTCGGTCTCCTCAGGCCATTTATCTATACCTTGACGATGAGCACAAAATATG
>JBGOVI010000061.1:0-4534 GCA_041478035.1 Patescibacteria group bacterium | reverse complement strand
TTCTTTGTGTCAATCCCATTTAGTTGATATAATTGTGAAGCAATTTGCCCCCGTAGTATAACGGATAGAATAGACCCTTCCTAAGGGTTTGATGGCAGTTCGATTCTGCCCGGGGGCACATGGCGGGGTGTAGGTCATCGGTAGACCGCGCGATTCGGGTTCGCGAAGCAGGAGGTTCAATTCCTCTCACCCCGACAGAAAAAAGATTGTCCGCCGTCGCTCAGGTTCGCCTCCCCGATTTAATCGGGGCAGTCGAAATTTCGCTTTGGCGGACTTAAGAAACTGTAATTGCTCATTGCATTCGCAAACAGTTTCTAAAGGAGGTGATAAATATGGCCGATCAACCAATAGGAAAAGTAGTTCACTATTACGACAAGATAGGGGTGGCGGTTGTTAAGCTTGGCAAAAAACTTGCAGTTGGGGATAAGGTTCGTCTTCAGCACGGAGAAGATTCATATGAGCAGGAAGTTGCGTCAATGCAGCTTGATCACGAGTCTGTAAATGAAGGGAAAAAGGGCGATGAGGTAGCTATAAAAGTAGACCAAAAGGCAAAAGAAGGAACCGTTCTTGAAAAACCATAAGCTTCCCTTATTGACCCCGCCACTCGCGAATAGCGGGGTTGACTACTGAAGCTTAATTACATATCATATACACCATGGATGAAACGCGCCTGCCTGCCGGTAGGCAGGGCCCGATGACAAAGCGTGAACTCAAGACGCTTCGAAAGATGGAAAAGTATGAGAGTGTGCGGCAAGGTTCTGGTTCCAATCTTGTTAAATGGGCCATTATTGCCCTCGGCTCACTTTTATTTCTGGCGTTTTTTGGATTTATCATTTTTTCTATTAAGCAGAGCAAAAATAAGCCGGTTGAAATTAGCTCGACCGGATGGATTCGCGGGAGTGAAAATGCCAAGACAACGCTCGTTGAATTCGGCGATTTTCAGTGTCCTGCTTGCCGAGCGGCAGAACCTTTTGTTCGTCAGGCCCTGCACGACTTTGATGGCAAAATCAAGCTTCACTTCAAACATTTTCCGCTAACATCTATTCATTCAAATGCAATGCTGGCAGCACGAGCGGCAGAAGCCGCCGGCGTGCAGGGAAAATTCTGGCAGATGCACGACTGGCTTTATGATAATCAGGACTTGTGGGCGCCGCTCAATGGTTCGGAGGCAAGGCAAAAAATGATAGACGTGGCCAAAAAGTTGAAGGTGGATTCTGATAAATTTACAGAAGATTTAGACAATTCAACAATTTCAGACAAAATTGCTGCAATGCAAAATGAAGCCATTAATATTGGAGTTAATGCGACACCAACTTTCTATATTAATAACAAGAAGGTCGAATCCAACCCAGCATCTTATGAAGAATTTAAGCAATTGATTCAGGCAGAAGTAGACAGACAGAAGTAGTATGTATCTCGTATTCATACATAATACTTAATACATAATACTTAATACTAACTAAAAAATGGACAAGGCGAGTGCTCTAATAATTGTTGGTTTAATTGCAGACGGAATACTCTTGGCGCAGGTTTTCCTAGTCTTTTTTGCAATTTTATTAATCTTTAAAAATAGATCTAAAAACAACAAAACGATTAATAATATTATTCATATCTTTTCAGACAATGCTTTATTTTTTTCATTTTTTATAGCACTTTTTACGACCGCTGGGTCTCTTTTTTTCTCAGAAATTGCTCATTTTATTCCCTGCAAACTTTGCTGGTATCAAAGGATTTTTATGTACCCGCAGGTTCTACTACTTGGAATTGCAGCTGTCAAAAATGATTTCTCCGTTCGAAAATATATTCTGTCTTTATCGCTTATCGGTCTGGTAATCGCGGTCTATCATTATATTCTCCAAATGTCGCCGTTTCCTCTTCCATGCAGTGATGAACTGGCAAACTGTGCGCTGAAGCAAGTTGCATTTTTTGGCTATATCACAATTCCGCTTATGTCTGCCACTGCATTCACCCTAATAATTTTATTTATGTTTATTTTGAGAAAGAAGTAGCTGTGGTAGTTTTTCCTTTTTTAGACCTCTTGGAAAGCATTTCCCGGAATTTTCTTGCAGCTAAAACGACGAGATCTTTTGGAGAAACAGAATCGTACTCAACTTTTTGAAGCGGATCTCTTCCTGCAAGCCACCCTTCAATTCCCGGATCGCCGTAACTATTTTGCGCGTCTTGCCGACTTCTTTTCAGGCTGTCAATTACTATTGGAGTAGGCCCTGTTTCAGTCTCAGCCATAAAACTATTTTCTCACAAAGGCAAATGAAGGTCAAATTCTATATAATATGGGAATGAGGTCGGAAGTCATCAGGTTTATTATTATTCGAACAATTGGGAATTTCCTGTTGCTGTTTGCGATTTTTGGAATAATTGCGACGTTTGGCCCGGCTCTCTATTATGAAACCAGCTATCAAGTAACTAAACTTCGTGGAGTAAAGTACGTTTTGGCGCCGGGTTTGAGTTCATCAAATAACGAAAGCGAACTCGGTAAGCTAGTTCATAAGTATAGTGATCAAGGCCAAATACAAAATCAGGGGCCAAGCTTGCTCGGCGATATTGTTGCAAATAACCACGAGAAAGTTTTAGTTCCCCCGAATGTTGACTTCTCAATTGTTGTTCCAAAAATTGGCGCGGCTGAAAAAATTACTGCTAATGTTGACCCAAGCGATAAGGAGATTTATCTTCGGGTTTTGGTAAACAGTATCGCGCACGCCAAAGGGACGGCGTATCCCGGAGTCAACGGTACCACGTATCTATTCGCCCATTCGGCTGATAATTTTTGGGATATCGGCCGTTATAATGCGGTTTTCTATTTATTAAAAGACATGGTGCCGGGGGATGAAGTCTATATTTTTTTCCGCGGCAAGCGCTACAACTATGAAGTCTATGATACAAAAATTGTTGATGCTTCGGATGTTTCTTATATAGACGCGGCGCTTGGGCAAGGAGAAAGATTAATCCTTCAAACCTGCTGGCCCCCAGGCACGGACTGGAAAAGGACCTTGGTGTTCGCAAGGCCAAAATCTATATAGGTGTAACTTCGGATCGGTTCTTACTTAAAACTTCTTTTCGACGAGGTGTAACCCCCAAATTTGCCCATCCAAAAGACCTAGCATCGTTCCTGACAGGCTCTCCTGTAAGAGAGTTATAACCTTCCCTTGGACCATATCTCCTAACCAAATTAGAAGCCACTTCTTCAGAATGCTCAACAACTCTTTCGATTCGTCTTGCAAGGGCAGGAAGCCTATGACTTACATTTGTCAGCTGCATTAACAATCCCTCTTTTACTAAATACCATGGGAGGTGGGTAAATGGTCCCCGCCAAACGCATCCCCATTCTTTATATGATGGATCATAGTATTTACTGGATCGTGGGACTGTAGGAAAAAAAACAGGAGGTCCATACTCATTTGAGTCTTCAGCTGAATCTACAATTGCGCTAAGTTGTATATCGGTTATTTCAGGAAGGACTACGGGAAATAAACCGCTAATACTTTTTACATCAATTTGCTGACCCGTATCGGTTCTTAAAGCATAAAACGTTGATTCTTTAGGATTCCACATTGTATCAACTATTTCTTGTCCTACAGAATGTGCCTCTACGCTAAACATTAATTCATCTTCGCTTTTCCCCACGACATGAGCAATTTCTCCCATATATCTCAAGCTTTCAGCGTATAAGCAGTTGAACATTACATCATTAATAGGTAGCGTGGGCCATCCTTTTTTTTCCTGTGAGCGTCCAAGTGTGTATAAGTCTATTAAATTAGTAGCACCATTGATTTTTGCTCGTATATTGTTAAGAAAAGGCGGAAGTTGACGCTCCTGACTAAGCCTCCAATTTTTTAAAAAGTCAAAAGTGGGATCATTATCCCGTCCTGTTTCATGTGGATGAGTAATTTTGATAAGTGAACTTTTGCCATCATTTTTTCTTTCATTCGTCAAATAAGTATTGGATGCACGCAGGGTCTCATAATTACGTTTAAAAAAATCCTCTCCTTCTTGTTCTTTCCCTTGATGAACAAACGCTTCAAAGATTTCCCATGATGCAACTGTTAAGATTGGAGGTTGTGAGTAGTGACTTGTTTGAGAGTCCTTTCCGAAGATAAGTCTTCGCTCCAGATGATTCGTGCCTATAGTTGGATGATAGACGGTATTTGGAATAAAACCTGTTTCTTTATTTTGCCAATTAAATAAACTCTCAAGTTCTTGTACGCCTTTATGTGGTTGTCCATGGCGAGCGTATATAATCGTATGTGCCCCAGAATCCAAGAGATACTGCCCGGCATAGTGTTCCGGATCAGGGGGGGTATACGGCGTTCCAATTTTTCCCCTACTCGAATCTAGATGCTTAGGGCCGAGCGGTCCACGGTAAACTTCTGTTGCCATAGGTTGATTGCAATTATACCAAAATGCTTTTTGGTTTGCCCCGTTAAAAGCGCTTAGCTATTCCTCAAAGAAGAAAAAGAATTTCTGTTTTCAAAATTCTTTTCCTCAAGCTTCTAACAGGGTTTGTAATTTTTTGGCG
>JBGOVI010000032.1:0-8253 GCA_041478035.1 Patescibacteria group bacterium | reverse complement strand
TTGTCAATAGGGATTCTTTCTTGGTCGGACCGACCAGAAGGGAGGGAGACCGGCTGCAAAGCGCTAGCTTTGACAGCGGTGAGTCCTGAGGGATATCTATAGAATTTTATTATTTAGAAAATCTGATAACTTGGAGATCGTTATTCGTTCTTGTTTCGCCGAATCTCTGTCTCGTATTGTAACTTGGTTATCTTCAAGCGATTCAAAATCAACCGTGATGCAAAATGGCGTTCCTATTTCATCCTGCGCAAAGTATCTTTTGCCGATGTTACCGCGGTCATCCCAGGCAATTAGAAATTCCCGACGCAAGTTGTCGTAAATCGAACGTGCTTTTTCGATTAACTCCGGCTTGTTCGCAAGTAACGGAAATACCGCCGCCTTATACGGCGCAATCTTGGGATCGAGTTTTAATACCACCCTTTCGCCGTCCTCAGAATATGCATCGAACAAAACAATTCCTGTCAAACGCGAGAGGCCGAATGTAGGTTCAATTACGTGAGGTACGAACTTCTCTCCCGTGTCAGGATCGGTATAGCTCAAATCTTTCCCGCTCTTTTCTTGGTGATTTTTCAGATCAAAATCCGTCCTATACGCTATTCCAAACATTTCTTTAAACCCAAACGGATATTTATACTCAATATCCATCGTCTTCTTTGAATAATGGGACCGCTCAAAATCTTCGTGTTCGCGCCATCTTAAGTCTTCAGTCTTAAGTCTTAAGTCTTTCGTAGCAAACTCCCACATCTCATTTTTGAAGTAAGCGAACTTTTCTTCCCAATCTTTTTCGTTTATAAAATATTCAAATTCCATGAGGTCGAATTCTAGTGTTCTGTGGACAAATTGACCTAGGGTTATTTCATTTCGAAAAGCTTTACCCTGCTGTGCAATACCAAAGGGGATTCGAACGCGCGATGTATTTAAAACATTTTTAAAATTGACAAAAATTCCCTGCGCAATTTCGCCGCGCAAATAAACCTTAGATTTACCTTCTTCGATGATGCCGACCGAGGACTCAAACAGTAAATTGAAGCGGCGGACCTCTGTCCAATCGTGCATGCCGCATTTGGGACACTTTAGCTTGTTTTTACGAACAAGGTCTGTCAATTCCTCAACCGGTAATCCTTCGACCTTCGTATCCTGTAAATTATCCTCGATCAAGTGGTCGGCTCTTGTTCGAAAATGACAATTTCGGCAGTCAATCAATGCGTCTGTGAAATTCGCGACGTGGCCAGACGCTTCCCAAACTTTTGGGGACAAAAATATAGAGGCATCGATTCCAACCATGTCATCGCGGTTCAAGACAAACTTTTTCCACCAAAGATCGCGGATATTATTTTTAAGCAAAGTGCCGACAGGACCAAAATCCCAAGTATTCGCTAGCCCGCCGTAAATTTCAGATGACGGATAAACAAACCCCCTTCTTTTTGCCAGCGCAACAACCTTATCAAATAAATTCTCCATAAAGCAAGTATACCAAATTTTTCAGTTTTACGAACTTTCGTCCTGACCGAGTTAATAACGATTCATCCAAAGGCTTGGGGGGTTTTGAGTTTGCGCTCGATTATTTGTTCGATGAAATTTTTAACGTGGGCTTCATTTTTAAAAGACGCCCTGCCGTCCCAGAATCCAAGAAGTGAGAGAAGTTTTGCCTGAAAATACGCCATATTTTTTTCGCTTTCGTTCATTTTCCGCGATGCGCGTTCTATCAGATCAAAAACATCAGGATGGCGGACTCCCGCGGGCATTACCGCGTCCAAAAGTTCGCACATCAGAAATACCTTTTTGATATGGGCAAGCTCGCGTTTTAAATGCTCAAACGAATCTATCAGGCGGACCTCGGTCAGTATGAAGTTTTTGGCAGTCCTGACTGATTGGAATTCGACTAAGTTCAGCAGCTCACAAGCCGCGGCGCGGCGGGACGTGATTTTGCGAATTCCTTTTGCCACTACTTCAATTTTGCCGTGGTTTTTGGTAAATATGGTTATATAGCGGTCGGAATCGCCAAAGTTTATGCGTCTGAGTATAAATCCGTGATCTTTTAGAAACTGCATTAAATTTTAAGATTTAGCACACGATCTGCCCGTAAATCGAATGCTTCTACTTTTTTCCCATTAACATAAACTTCTGTTGTAATCAATTCAATTCCTGGCTGTTTCTGAATAAGAAGTGGAAGAATTCCGTCCTTCACTTTAAAAGGGAGTTGATAAGTATACGTTATGCTCGCCTTGCCGAGAGGATTTACGGTAAAGTACGATTCAAAATAAGTTTTGCCAAGGTCCTTCTTAGTTTCAATCTTGACCTGAGACCCCTTACTTGACACAAGAGTTGAACCTTCCGGCACATAAACTCTTTGGAAGTTTCTCAAGATCGCATTAAGACAAAGGCCGCCGCTTTCAAGATTACAATCAGAGTATTTGTAAGGATTTTTATATTCCAGCATGACCGTTTTCTTGATTTCGCCATTTTGAGAAACGTCATAATCAATTCGCATAGATTCCTTGATATACATATTGGACTTGGCTCCGCCAAAGTTTGCGTCATTCACGTGCTGATAGTCTCCGTCAAATGATTTGATACGCCCCGACCAAGCAAGCGCGTCTATTCCCTTTTGCGCTCCCGAATCATTAAGCGAAAACAAGATATGTTTTTCAGCGGCGTCATTTATCGCAGTCTGGAAAAGCGGCCCCCAATAAAGTTTGGGTGATGATTTTAGCGCCTTTTGCATTGTCGCGTACAAAAGATCGCCGACGATTCCTTTTCTGTTGCTCTTGACATAGTTAACCGGCTTTGTAGTATTTACTTCAAGTTGATAAACAACCTGCGGACAATTGCACTGGGGGTCTTCTTTTGCCGTGAAGGTCTGTCCGTCTGCCTGAACTGCGCCGAGAATTTGAATTAAATGAACCACAAATTGCGTATCGATTGCAATAATCCCGTCTATCTCCGTTTTAAGAGGCGATTTAGCATAATACGTCCTGAAATTGCCCATTGAAACTATAAAATCGGGGGAAAGATTTATGTCACGGATATTTTGCGTATATACTTTCGGTAAATATTTTAAAATTATAGGATCTGCCTTTGGGTGGTATGAGATACTATTGTCAAGCGTATAAATATCGTTTGAGCTATCTATGTGAATCACTCCCTGCTCAACTCTAAACACCGAATAGTAAGTAAGAAATCCGCCGGTTGGACGTAGTTCTTTATCGTTTTGGAACAAGACGAGGTATTTTTTAGCCTTATCTGCTCCCAAAAGCTCTGGTAAAATTTTAATCAAAGGCTTTCCCTGCTCAACCGCAAGCGCTGCGTCGGAGGTTATGGTTTTTGCGCTCGAGATTTGACTTCGGATTTTCTTAAACGGCCCAAAATTGGGGTATCGGCCGGGGTTTACCTGGTCCATTTCGCGCTTGGCTGCCGCAATTTCCAGCTCTATGTCGTCAATCTTTGGGACTACTTTGCTTAGCGACTTGACAGCCGTCCTGATCCTGTCCTCGGCCGACCCTCCCGTAAAACTTCCTTTACCTTTTAAGCCCAGAAGATCTGCGTACGGGATGAGCGAGTCAGCCGTCACAACCGCGGCGTTAATCCCATGGATCCCGGCAGCTGTCATATGATCCGCGTCTGAGATATAGCTGCCCAGAAATGGAATAAAGCGGGCAAAACCTATCGTTCCAAATTGGCGCCTCAAGTTTTCTGCCGCCGCCTTTGTCTTGGTGAGCTCTTCACGCGCCAAAACTACATTCTGGTTTTTGGCAGCGTCTGCCGCAACCTTTGCTTGTTTGTATACTTTTTGAGAATCGCCGTATATTGCAAACGCCCGCCAGGCAATAAATGCAAAAAATAAAACAAGGATAGCTACTACGACGCCTATAACCGAAAGGCCTTTATTACCGAATAATTTTGGCGGTCGCGCCTGTATGGATGTAGAATTCCCAAGGTTTTTCGGCTTGCCTTCTTTCTTTGGGCCATCAAATTCAATTTTCTTAAATCCGGAATCATCCATAAGATATGCCTAATGATTCATTTAATCAGAAAAAAACAGGCAATGCAACTCACATCGCGCCTTTTCCAGACAGCATGGCCTCCGGGGTCTTAACGAGCATATAGAAATCGTAGAGTATCGATCGCTTAGCTGCATATGATGCATCAAGATGAATTCTTTTATCAAAATTAATTTCCGAGCGGCCGGAGACTTGCCACACGCCTGTAATCCCGGGTTTGACTGAAAGCACAATTTTCACCGCGTCTTTTGTATTTGGATATTCTTTTTGTTGATCTCGCAGCTCGTCCGGGTAATATGCCCTTGGCCCAACCAAGCTCATCTCGCCCCGCAAAACATTAATAAACTGTGGAACTTCATCAATTGAGTATTTTCTGATGAATTTTCCGACTTTTGTGATTCTTGGATCTGCCCTCAATTTATAACCTCCTCTTTTGTATTCCTCGTATAATTTCTTAAACTCAGGATCGCTGATTAACATATGGTGCGCGTCTTTAATCATGGAGCGAAATTTATACATACGAAATAATTTTCCTTCCTGTCCAACCCGCTCTGGAGTATCGGCAAAAACAGGACCTTCTGAATCAAATTTTATCGCAATAGCAGTTAAGAAAATTACAGGTGAAAAAGAAATCAAAAGCAAAATCGAAAGAATGATGTCAAGAGTTCTTTTAAAAAAGTCGTAAACCATATCACGTCAGTTTTTCGTGTTCTGTCCCTGCCAAACTCTCGACAAGCTTTTTAATTTTTGGAACAGAATTCTTATTACAAATTAAAATAACGTCATCTGTATTAATTACTATCATCCCATTAAGATCAATGCCTGCAGCAAGCTGATCCGTATAGTTAAAAACAAGATTATCATAAGAATCTGTTAGCAAAACTTTTCCTTTCGTAACATTCTCTGAAGAGCGTACCTGAAGAGCCTCTTTTAGCGCTTCCCACGCCCCTACATCGCTCCACCCAAGATCCGCTGCAATTACTAAAACATTTGAAGGATCAAGTTTTTCTAGAACTGCATTGTCAAAGCTTATTTTTTCAAGCTTTGGATATTCCGTTTTCATTACGTTTTCGAATTGATCTGTTTCTGTTGCTTCCTGAATTTTTATAACTCCCTCCCAAATTGCAGGAGCAAATTTTTTATATGCATTCAAGATAAAATGCGGCGTTGTAACAAAATATCCGGGGTTCCAAGCAAAGCGGTCGCTTTCAAGGTACTTTTCAGCCTCCGCAAGCGTCGGCCTATAAATTAGACGTTTGAACTTAAAAATTTTTGTTTCTTTTATACTTCTCGCTTCTTCCCCAAATTCAATCCACCCTAAATTCTGGTTGGCAAAACGAGCACGTTGTCCTATAAAAACAAGCAAGTTAGGATTCTCATTTGTGAGGGTTTCTGCGAATCCTAAAACTTCCCTAAATCTTCTTTCTTTTTTAACGAAGTGGTCACTCCAAACAATCGCGACCGGCTCATTTGGGGCATTTTTGCCGACAATCGCACACGCTACGGCAACAGCCGGCCCAACGTCTCTTACTTCGGGTTCAAAAATAAAATTTTTGTGGGGGATTTTAGGAAGCTGCTCAAGTAATATATCTTTATATTTCTCACCGGTTGAGACATAAATATCCTGAGGTTTAAAATTAGGATAAAGCCTCTCAACGGCAAGTTGCAAAGTAGACTTATCTCCTGCGATTTTCTCAAATTGTTTTGGAGCATTTTTCCGCGAGATAGGCCAAAGCCTTGTTCCAACTCCTCCTGCAAAAACTATTACTTTCATTTTTTATGAATTATGAATTATGAATTATGAATTAAGGTCATTCGTAACATCTTTTATTTTTTTTGCGAACTGTTCGAACGAGAATCTCTTAGCATTTTTTCGACAGTCCTTCTCATTATAGCGGCTTGGGCGGAACTTTTTCAACACGTCTGCCAACGACTCGGCATTTTGGCGGTCAAAGAAAGTGCCCGTTTTGCCTTCAACGACAATCTCTTCGGCTCCTCCGCCGCGGAATGCAATCACGGGTTTGCCGAATGCGTTTGCCTCAACCATTGTCAGCCCAAAATCCTCAACCCCGGGAAAAATAAGCGCTTTCATGTTTGAATAGTAATACTTAAGGTCCGAATCTGAAACATAGCCCAAAAAATCGATCGTTGGTCCAGCAATTTTTCGCAAGGAGCCTAATTCACTGCCTGTTCCTATAATTTTCAACGGCAAGCGAGCTTTATTTGCTGCTCGAACAGCAATATCAACTCGTTTGTACGGAACAAGCCGTGAGACGACGAGAAAATAATTATGCTTTTCGCTAGTCGCTTGTCGCTTATCGTTAAACGAATGGCGAACGGCGATTTGTGATTTGCTAACTATCGGTCTGATCATCAACGGTGGATAAATGACATCAGATTCAAGCTCATAATACTTTTTAATTCGCGTTCGAACCGTCTCTGAGATTGCGATCAATTTGTCCGGCCTTCTTGATGCAATTTTGTCCCAAAAACGCAAGTACGAAACAACAGGCCACGCTAGCACTCGAAATAGTTCGTTATTAAAATAATCGTGGTATCCACTCCATAAATATCTTGTTGGAGTTAATATTATTGAGATATGGCGCGTTGTGGGTTTGGTAATAATTCCCTTGGCAGCCTCGCTCGTCACAGAGATGACCAGATCGAACTCATCGAATTTGAAATTCTCGAACGCAATCGGCATCAAAGCCCCAAAAGCTTCATGATATGAGGCGGCAAACGGAATCTTTTGGAGGAACGATGTCATAACCGGAATTTTACCCGCCCACGATGCACGGTCTTGTTTGTAAACCGATGTATAAAGAGGAGCCTCCGGAAACATCTTGCGAAGTGCAATAATTACCCTCTCCGCCCCTCCCCACTTATTAACCCTGTCGTATACCAACGCAACTTTTAACGCATTCATCCTAAGCTTGTCGAACGACATGTTGAGATTATAGCATCTTGACAACCTATTACCAAACCTATACAATCGTATTATATGCAAAGAGTAATACTTCAAGTACCAATTAGCCAACAATTAAAAATTTCTGCCGAGGCAGTGTCTTCTGATATGGGCTTCTCCTCTCTCCAAGAAGCAATTCGGATTTTTTTAACAAAACTTTCTAAAAAAGAGATGAGTATAAAAATTGAAGAGGCGGGAGAAATAGTGGATCTTTCTCCAACTGCAGCACGAAGATTTAAAAAAGCAGTTGCCGACATTAAGGCCGGAAGAAATATTTACAAACCAAAAAATAAAGAGGAATTCTTTAAAATGCTCCGCTCATGAAGACATACCTCACCCGCAGCTTCAAGAAATCATTTAGAGAACGAATCGACCCCAACCCGAAATTAGCTAATAAATTTGAAGAGAGATATGATCTCTTCTTAGAAGATCCGTCGAATCGTCTCCTCAGTGATCACCCGCTCAAGGAAGACCTTGTTGGTTTTAGAGCTTTTTCAATCACTAAGGATGTTCGGGTAGTTTATTATGTTCTTAATGATGTGGCCTATTTTGTAGACATCGGAACCCACAATCAAGTCTACAGGAAATAAACCGCCTTTCCGCCCTCGAACCCACCGCGTAATTATTTTATTTCTGAATAACTGCCTACAATCCATTTTTTGCGATAGCAATTTTTAGTGTTGTAAATTAAATGTTTGTGGAATTATAGATTTTGAGAGTGTCTTGGGCCATTTTGCGCCAAGAAAAATTCTTTGCTTGATTTTTTCCTTGTTCAATCAGTTCTTTTCGGGAAATCTCGACGAGCGTAACTGCAAAATCGATTTTTTGTTTGATATCGCTCAAATCCCCTGGGTTAAAGTAAATGGCAGCGCTCCCGCAAATTTCGCGATGAACCGGAATATCAGACGCAATAACGGGTGTTCCGCACGACATCGATTCAACCGCAGTTAAGGAAAATCCTTCGGCAAAGGAGGGAATAATTGTTGCAATTGCATTTTTGTATAGAGAAATAAGATCCTCATCGCGCGCATCTTCATAAAACACAATATTAGAACTCATATTAAGAAGTTCTATTTGCTTTTCTATTCTTTTGGAAAAATAATCACGCTTCCCCACCAGAACGAGCTTTATTGCATGATTGTCATAATCACTATATACAAAATCATGAAACGCCAAAAGAAGTCTTTCAACATTTTTATGCGGATAAAAATTTCCCACCTTCAACAAATACTTCCCCTCAATAACTTTGAACTTTTCACTTTTAACTTTTAACTTGATTTCAAATCC
>JBGOVI010000035.1:0-8005 GCA_041478035.1 Patescibacteria group bacterium | reverse complement strand
CATATTTAACCTTCTTGATTGCCAGACTATAAGTGTGGGCAGTTGAGTCTGTGTTCTTGACCCTGAATTTATATGAATCATAAAAATCTTCTATGTTTGGTACAGCAGGGAATAAGACAGCATAATCTCCACCCAGTTCCACAGCTGCTGTAGCATCAAAGAACATGAATTTTGGTGTATGGTAGTTGCCAAAGAGGTGGGCACAATAAACATTACCATTTATACTCTCACCAAACCTGACCCATGTAGCCCCATTGACAAATGTGGCCAAGGTCTGGAGATAATCATTGGCTGCTGTAGTAGTATCTACAAGGGCTGTCCATGAGCCATCTGTCCCGCCTGTGCTATCAGCAGAAACATAGAGCCTTAGATTGTCCAAATTTGCGCTGGACATGAAACCTATTTCTGACAGGTCAAGGGCTTCTTCTAATTTTATCATGATGCCGTGGTTTGCTGCAATAGCAACAGCATCAGACCCATAAGGGTCGGCATCAAGAATGGCCATCTGTGTAGGAGTCAATGGTGTTTTGGTATTGTCAAAGAAATTGTAGTCATAACCAATTCCACCATCCCAAGACCAATGTATGCGTTTTCCTGCTATACTCATTTTAGTAGCTCCATCCTATTGCTTGCATGTGAAGGGTGCCTGCTGCTGAAGCTGTTTCATAATAGACTACTGCTGATGGCAGTATTATAACTGCAGCTGTACCAATGATAAAGTCAGTATTTCCTGTACCAGAACTCATAACCGCAGAGCCCAGTATGTGTGACCCAGCATTATCATCTGCAAATATATAACCACCATAAGACCCTGAGCCCGAAACACCTGTAACCATTATCTTGGCAGTTTTAGCTGTGGAAGGGAATATTGTGCCAAGGTGGGCTGCAAATCTTAATTGGGGATACGGCCATCCCATCTTGATGTTTCTTTATCCGTTACCGTCATACGCCGCCTCACTGTTTCATTTTTTAGGATTCTCCTTGGTTGATTCAACCAAGCTCGTATTTGCGCTCGCTTTTATTTTGAGCACTATAACAATGTATCTATGGCTCAAGGAGTTTTTGGGAGAACAGGCCGCAATTGTGGGTTCGATCGTCTATAATTTTGCCCCGTATAGATTCGTGGATCTATACGTTCGGGGAGCGCTTGGTGAGCATGTTGCATTTATTTTCCCTCCGCTCATTCTCTACTTTTTGCTCAAGATTTCACAAATCCCACCCCCCGGGAGAGGGGACATCCACCCGGGGGGTGTATGGAAGCGTTTTTATTTTGCAGGAGCGTGTTTTTCAATTGCAGGACTCATACTTTCCCATAACGCATTAACTCTGATGTTCCTACCTTTTATAATTTTCTACGCCGGATATCTTGCTTGGATAAACAAAAAGACTAGAATTTCCCTTATGTATCAATATCTTGGAAGTTTAGTTCTTGGGATTGGTTTATCGTCCTTCTTTCTTATTCCGGCGTTTGAAGAAGGAAAATACACACTCAGAGATATAGTAACGAAAGGCGTAGCATTGGGGAGGTTCGTCGACTTCAAAAACTTAATCTCGAGTCCTTGGAATTATGGGCAAACCGGACAATTTAGCGTTGAGATAGGATTTATTTTTTGGGCTGCATTTTTATCTTCACCGTTTGTGGTTTATAAATTATACAAACATAGCAAAAGTAAACTAACAATTTACCTCGCTGTTCTTCTATATTTTGTTGTGAGTATTTTTATTATGCTTCCCGAGTCAAAATTTGTCTGGCAGAACATAACTACCCTTCAAAAATTCCAATTCCCATGGAGATTTTTATCGGTATCTGTTTTTGCCGGAGCAATCCTTGCTGCGTATTCTATAAGTCTTGTTACAAATAAAAATGTTCGAACTACTGTCGCAATATTAATAATTCTCTTTGCTTTAATCTCAACAAAAAATTTCTGGCAGCCAAAAGATTATCTTGTGAAACCTGAAAGTTTCTATTCGGGTATTTATAACGGGACAACCGATACCGGAGAGAGCTCGCCGATTTGGTCAGTCAGGTTTATGGAGCATAGGCCAAAGGCAGATGTCGAGGTGATAAAAGGGAACGCCTCAATTAAGACTTTGTTTCGGACCACAACTGCCCATAGATATGAAATAGATTCCAAGGTTCATACCAGAATCCGCGAAAATACCTTATACTTTCCCGGCTGGAAAGTTTATATCGACGGCCAAAGATATGACTACGTACAATTCCAAGACCCAAATAACAGGGGACTTATTACTTATTATGTTCAGCCCGGGAAACATACGGTGGATATAGAATTCAGAGATACTAAACTTCGAACCATTTCAAATGCTATTTCAGTCGCATCTCTTGCGCTTTTGTTTGGAATTTTGTTTAAAACTTTTTATCCCTTAAAAATAAAACATAATTTGTGAAAAAAATAATTGTTAGATATTGGCCGATATTGTTCATAATTGCGCTATGGTTTCTCTTTTCATCCCCCTATTTACTTCGTGGTCTGGTTCCTTTCCCGTCGGACTATCTTGTTAATAATTTTGCTCCGTGGAGTGCATATCCCGGGTTTGCCGGGCCTGTAAAAAATGCAGCGACTCCTGATGTAATTACTCAGATTTTTCCATGGAAAAATCTGGTAATTGATATGTGGAAGCAGGGATCAATCCCGCTCTGGAATCCGTACATGTTTTCCGGGACGCCACTTCTTGCCAATTACCAATCAGCGGCCCTGACTCCTTTGAATATCCTGTATTTAATTTTACCTTTTATTGATGCATGGAGTATCCAAGTTCTTTTGCAGCCGTTACTCGCAGGAATATTTATGTATATATTTATTAGGTCGGTTGGAGTGAGTAAGGAAGGTTCGATAATATCGGCTTTAGGGTTCATGTTTTGTGGATTTATAACAAGCTGGATGGTTTATGGAACTCTCGGATATGCTATTCTTTTTCTTCCTTTGGCGTTATTTTCGATCGAAAAGTTTTACAAGACAAAAAAATGGTACTTCCTAGCATTGCTTTCAATCTCCATTCCCCTCTCATTCTTTAGCGGGCATTTTCAAACCAGCCTATATTTTCTGGTGCTTGTTTTCTTCTACGCGACGTTCGAATACATAACGCAAAAAAATCTTAAGTCTTACATCTTAAGTCTTACATCTATCATTTTTGGTCTTCTGATTTCTGCGCTTCAAATTTTGCCGTCAATCGAATTTTATCGAGAATCGGTAAGGAGTTCGACATATCTTATTACGGAAATAATTCCGTGGAGTTATGTTCCAACATTTTTGGCTCCGGATTTCTTTGGAAATTCTGTGACTCGAAATGACTGGTTTGGGCACTATGCAGAATGGAATGCGTATATAGGGATTCTGCCATTATTGTTTGGATTTTACAGCTTGAGAAAAATAAATGCTCGAACAATTTTCTTCTTCATAACAGGAATAATCGCAATTCTTTTCGCGTTTCAGACGCCGCTTCTTGATTTAATCTTCAAACTGAAGATTCCGGTATTATCAACGAGTGCTGCGAGTAGAATTATTGTAATATTTTCATTTTCAGCAGCAGTTCTTGCCGGGTTCGGGGTAGATAATTTACTCCATGATATAAAAGATAAAAATTACAAATGGATTGTTTTATTGTGTTTGGGGTTTGTGGGGATTTTTGGGATGCTTTGGGGAGTAGTACTTTTAAAGCTTTTTATTCCTAATGATAAAATTTTTATTGCTTTATCAAATCTTAAGCTTCCCACAATTATTTTCGTTGTTTTCCTCACGGTTATATTTATTTCAAAGTTTGTGAAGAGTAAAAAGGCTCTTGTCGTCCTTCCATTAATTTTGATTCTTATTACAGCTTTTGATGTTTATCGCTTTGCGACAAAATGGCAACCATTTGAGACGCGAAGATTAGTCTACCCTGAAGTTCCGGTCGCCAAGTTTCTAAAATCGACAGCCGGATATGATCGAGTGTTCGCAAACTTTGGAGGAGAAGCGGCGATGATGCTTCACGCGCCGTCAGTTGAAGGCTACGATCCTTTATATAATGAAAGATATGGTGAATTTATTTTGACTGCAAACGATGGCTTACTCCATTTGCCGCCTAGATCTGCAATTACATTCTCAAAAACCGGAGAGTATACGCCCGAATTTATAAATATCCTCGGGATAAAATATTTTGTACAAAAAAAAGCAGACGACAGACAATCTTGGAGTTTTCCGATCTGGACTTATCCTGTCGATAGGTTCACAAAAATCTACGAGGATGCGGGATATCAAGTTTTCCTAAATCAAAAATCTTTTCCTCGGGTTTTAATGCTAGGCGATATAAGAGTAGTTTCGGATAAAAAGAAAATACTGGAGGCAATGTTAGATGAAAAGATAGATTTAAGGCAGACAGCTATACTCGAGGAAAACATAGGTTTGAAAATAGAAAAGAATGCGAGTGCCGGAGCAGTAATTAAAAAATATGAGCCCAACCGTATTGAAGTTGAAACTGATGCGAACGACCAACAAGTTTTACTCCTAACCGATCCGTATTATCCCGGATGGGTAGCCCGTGTGGATGGAACGCCTGCGAGAATTTACAGGGCTGATTATACTTTTCGGGGGGTTGTAGTCTCTGCGGGGAAACATAACGTAACATTTACTTATGAGCCTGATAGCTTTAAAATGGGTGTAGGGTTTGGGATTTTAGGTATGTTAGGGATATTTGGGGAAAGCATTTACTTATGGAAAACAAAATATCAGTCTTAATAATAGCGAAGAATGATGAGGACGTGATTGAGAAGGCCATAATGTCTGTAAAAGATTTGGCGGATGAGATAGTTGTGGTTGACGGAGGTTCAAGCGACAAAACGATCGAAGTTGCTGAAAAAGCGGGGGCTAAAGTTGTCAAAAATGAGTTTAAAAACTTTGCGGATCAAAGGAATCTGGCCGCAACGTTTGCGCACGGTGATTGGATATTCTATTTGGATTCGGACGAAAGAGCGACGCCGGAATTTATAAAAGATTTAAGATCTAGGATGTCAGATGTAGAAGATGATACTGTGGGATTCTATGTTCGTAGGAAAACTTTTTTCTATGGGAAGGATTGGGGATTTTCTGATCGTGTCGAACGAATATTTAAAAAAGATAAACTTAAGGAATGGAGGGGAATCGTTCATGAAACTCCGGAAGTTGATGGTCATCTTGAAACGATTAATGAACCTATATTGCACTACACACACCGAGAATTGTCAGATATGGTTAAGAAAACCAACGAGTGGTCAGAATATGAGGCTGATCTACGGCTCCGTTCGAATCACCCCAAAATGAGCCTATGGCGCTTTCTGCGAGTAATGATGACAGCGTTTATAGGTTCGTATTTTGGTCAAGGTGGATGGAAAAATGGGACGGCCGGGATGGTGGAAGGTATCTACCAAGCATTTTCAATCTTCATCACATACGCAAAGCTTTGGGAGCGGCAGCAAAAATAATTCACTTCGGTCCGACCCAGGAGCGGATTTCTTTTACGGTCAGTTTCTTGCTTGCAAATTTAAATAGATAAAGAAGCTCTACAATTCCTATTGTATTTAAGACCAAAATTGCGATAAACCAATTTCTCTGCCCCAGGTTCGCCGCACGCCATAATGCGACCCCTTTGGCTAGAAGTGACCAAATGTATAGGACAATCAGAACAAACGGCGGTACCGGCAATTGCGGATTCATATCTGTAGATTATCACAGCTACCAAACATAATCAATACCTGATAAAATCGAATGTATATGCGTATAGGAATATATGATCCGTATCTTGATGATATGGGGGGCGGAGAGAAGTATATGTTGACAATTGCCTCGTGTTTGTCAAATGATCACGACGTAACATTGTTCTGGGATAATTCCGAGGATTTAAGAAAGGTAAATCAGCGATTTACGGTTGATACTTCAAGAATAAAGCTTGCGACGAACATTTTCTCTCCTGAGGTGAGGTCTTTTAAAAGAATTATTGAATCAAAGAAATATGACATTCTTATAGTATTATCTGACGGGAGTATTCCTTTTGTTTTATCAAAAAAATTATTTCTCCATTTTCAACAGCCAATTCCAGGTACACAAACTAGCCTTAAAACAAAATTTAAGTTAGGACGAGTGAGTAAAGTATTTTGTAATTCCTACTTTACAAAGTCGTTCATAGACAAACAATTAGCAATCGATTCTACCGTAGTTTATCCGCCTGTTGAGCTTCATCCAAAAAAAGTAAAAAAAGAAAACATCATTTTGCATGTAGGCCGCTTTAGGGTAAAGAATGTAGGCATATCAGATTATAAAAAACAGGACGTCATGATTGAAGAATTTAAGAAAATGGTAAAAGGAGGTTTATCGAATTGGAAATTTGTATTAGCAGTAAGTGTTGATGAGGGAGATGAAGCCTCGTTTGAAGAGTTGAGGAAAAAAGCACTACGCTCACCCATAGAATTTTTAGTCAATAAAACAAACGACGAGCTTTGGGGTATTTATTCAAAAGCAAAAATTTACTGGCATGCATCGGGGTTCGGCGAGAATTTAGAAGAACATCCGGAATTTGCCGAACATTTTGGAATTTCAACGGTTGAAGCAATGGGGGCGGGGACGGTTCCCGTCGTAATTAACGCAGGAGGACAGAAAGAAATAGTTGAGGACAACGTAAGCGGGTTTCTATGGAACACAATTGCCGAACTTGAAGAAAAAACCGCACTGCTTGTTCGGGAAAATAAGATTTTAGAAACTATGTCAAAGGAAGCCGTCAAACGCGCAAAAGATTTTGCCGGAAATCGATTTTGTGAAGAAATCAAAAAATTAGTATTAAGTATTTAGTATTAAGTATGATGGAGATTGTTAAAAAAAATTTATTTTTGATAGCTATATTATTTGCCGTTCTGTTTTTCTTTCAGAAAACGCTTATTTCCGGTTTGTTGCCGATACCTTCTGATACTATTGTTGGGCTATATCATCCTTTTCGCGATTTTTATGCAAAAGATTATCCTCGCGGAGTTCCGTTCAAAAATTTCCTAATTACCGACCCGGTCCGTCAAATTATTCCCTGGAAAAGTTTAGCTATCAATTCATTGTCGAAGCTGGAATTGCCATTGTGGAATCCGTATGAAATGGCGGGGAAACCATTTCTTGCCAATTTTCAATCTAGTCCGCTTTATCCACTTAATTTGTTGTTATTTATTAAACCGTTCGAAATTTCGTGGTCGGTTTTTATTATCCTTCAGCCTTTTCTGGCGGGCATATTTTTGTTTCTCTACTTAAAGAATCTCAAACTGGATCCTCGAGCAGCGCTACTTGGTTCAATTTCATTTGCATTCGGGGGATTCTCAATAGCCTGGTTTGAATGGGGTAATATCGTTCACACGGCACTATGGCTGCCACTTATCCTTTTGTCTATAGACAAAATCGTATTAAGTAGTAAGTATTATGTATTAAGTATAAAGAACCGTTGGCAATGGATTTTTGTTTTTTCGCTCGTTTTTTCACTCTTTGCAGGACATTTGCAAATTTTCTTTTATGTTTTTATTTTTTCGCTTGTCTATCTCTTGTTCCGTTGGTTTGAATCCGGCCGAAAGAAGAAAGCTCTTTCCTTATTCATTATTCCTTATTCATTATTCCTTATTCTCACCCTTGTACAGTGGTTTCCAACTCTTCAGTTTATTAATCTTTCGGGCCGTTCGATTGATCAAAGTCCTTTGACGACTGCCGGTTGGTTTATTCCATTTCAGAATTTGGTTCAATTTATTGCTCCTGATTTCTTTGGAAATCCTGCGACACTTAATTACTTTGGAGTCTGGAATTATGCAGAATTTGTCGGATACATAGGGGTGGTTGGTTTATTTCTGGCTGCGTGTTCGATTTTGTCAAAAAATAAAAAGGAAGTTTTATTTTTTATTGGAGCGATTATAATTTCTCTCCTTTTTGCTTTGCCGACACCTATTGCCAAGGTGCCGTTCGAACTTTCGTTGCCGTTTATCATGAACGCTCAACCTACACGACTGGTATTT
>JBGOVI010000048.1:0-6565 GCA_041478035.1 Patescibacteria group bacterium | reverse complement strand
CTGTTCGAGGGTGAGTATTCCAAACACACCATATAAGCCGGCCTGAGCTGCATTATATATAGGAAACTCAACCATGCGATACCCTTGCGGATTCTCTTTTCCAGATTGGACATTTGAAATATCAAAATAGCGGGGATGCAAAAGGTCTATTCCGTTCCTGGCAAAGATGACAGAAACCGCATTCGTATCTGACTGTCTGAATGAATGCCAATCCGCAACGGGCCCATCAAATCTGTAAAGACGGACCAAAAAACCCAAAATAAACAATAAAATCAAACCCGGTGTTAAAAACCGCTTCATTGGCTTATTTTAATGAATTCAAACATTATTAGCAACGAAGGGCAGACTTATTGCACGAGGACATTTATGGGGAAGCCGTTTTTGAAGCGGATTACTTCCTTGACGCTTCCGTCAGATTGGAACTCAAAAACTCTATCGTGTATTGAATCGCCTGCATTACTAAGCGCGGCTTGAAGCGTAGGCTCTTGGTAGACTTTTAAGTTATCATTTCGGAACGTAATCCACAAAGCGTCAGGCAATCCCACAGGGAATATCCAAGCCTCGCCGGTTTTAATCGGCACATTTACAAAGTGGAGCTTCACAGTTTCTTTCCCCCAGTCATTTGTGTAAAGTTCGTCAATTGATATAAAGAACTTATGTGACGCAAGGCCCGCCGTGTGCCAATCTCCATGAATTTGCTGTACCTGAATAACATGAAAAAGTGAGAAAACGAGAATTACAGTTGTAAGCGCCCCGACCGCAATATCTTTTCCGTAAGAAATTAAATGCCAGTATAGTTTTCTTAGCGCAAAAGCTAAAAGAATAACAAGACCGGGGCCCGCCAAATAGCTGTACCTTGAAGTTATATTTCCGAGTCCCAGGAAGGGCAGGAGGCTTATGATAAAAAACGAAAGTGAGAAATATATAATTCTTTTCTCCTCTGGGCTAAAAGTTTTTAAAACAAGTTTGCCCAAAACGTACAAAACATATAGCAAGATAGTCGTCGCAATTCCAGCCAACAAAATATGAACTTTCAATGCATTTCTTAATATTTCGTAAAAGGAAAGCGACATCGGACCAAATAATACAACCATCGCATACCCAATAATATTTCCTCCAAAGTTGAAAGGAAGTCTTAATAAATCGTACGAGTAGTCACCGCTAAACCAGTGACTTCCCGCGGCAAAACGCAAAATAAGGTAAAAAATAATAGGAGCAAACAACAGGAAATGGGCGGGTTTGATTAATGTCTTTTTAAGCCGATCATTTCCATAAATTGAGTGGTAAGCGAGTAAAAGAAATGGAGCGACGACTCCAAGTTCATGGAAAAGGAGGCTAAATGAGATGCAGACAAGCGCTCCAATATAATAAAATGGTTTTTTATTTTCTTCCCAGGATATGAAGAAAAGAAGAGATGCGAGGATAAATATTGCGTTAAAAAGATACCCGGTTGCCGCAATCCAAAAAACAACTTCTGCGTATCCACTCATAACAAGTATAAGAAATGAGGCAAGAGCGGCAAGTTGAACACTTTTTAGGATTTTTTTTGCCAAGAAGAAGAAAAGCGTGACAAAAACAAAGTGCAAGGCAATTGATACAACATGATAAACAACCTGGTTGAGCCAGAAAATTGAATACATAAAATAAAAATATATTTTTGTTCCGGGCCTGAAGAAAAACCCTCCCGAGTCTGTGAAGTACGAAAGGATTCGTCCCGGCGCAATATGGCAAACTGTTTTACCGCAATCTGCCGCCCATCTAAACCAAGTGAAATCATCACCTACAAAGAAATTTCCGATCATTGGCGAGAAAATAACAATAGTCCCAATCAGTAAATAGACGACAATTGCGTATGGGGACGTCGCAGCTTGTCGAAGTTCACGATAAATATGGAACGGTTTTTCTTGATAGAGCTTTAATATCCCAATCGTCACTCCCGTTAAAAGCCAAAGAAGAAAAGCAATCTTTGATGCTTCAAAAACGTCAATTAACGTAGCATTCAAGGCAAGCCCAATTACTCCCGCGACAAAACCAATGACAAAGCTCCTGACAAGCTTGGACTCGACGTTCGGAAGTATTTTTGTAATATATATGCCAATTGCCAAAAAAATCGCAAAAAATGTTGCAACTCCGGCAAGTCCCACCTCGCCGAGCATTCTAAAGTAATTGTTATCAACCGCAAGGCTCACCGACCCATATCCGCCTCCGAGAAGTATGTTTTTCGCAAATATTGAAAGCGCATGCGGCCATTCACCTTGAAAGCGAGTTGTGAATGAAAGGTCGTACGCTGCCGCCCGTTTGACAAGAAAATTCCCATGGATTATAAGAACCGCAGCAGAAGTTGCAGCCTTTGAATTAGGTGATAACTCATAAAAGAAACTCCCGAGTCGCCTGTTAACCGGTGAGAGTGACAAATTTATATATCCTGTTCCTTGCGGCAAGTTCTCTCCCGTTGAAATATTGGCAGCAGTTACTAAAGGAGCCTCGGGTGGCAGCTTGAGAGGTTTCTTGATAGCGGAATTTGTTGCCTCCCTCTCCTCCTCAAGAGGAGTTAATTGCGAACCTGTTATTGCCCCCACAAGCTCTCCCAAATCATTGACGCGGGTCTGCTCAATTGCTTTTTTATCAAAGTAGTGTGACGACACATACTTTACATTTCCAATTGATTCACCGGTTTTTGCATCCACCAAAACATCAACGCTTTTCAGGGTATTTCCAAATCTATTGAGGATGGTTGGCTTAAATATCAATGCAACAAATGCAAGCAGAATAATACCCGGGATAAAAAATACAACAAGACGCCGTTTCTGAAATAGTATTACGACGAAAAGAGCGATTAATAAAACGACGAGAGACACGCGGGATACGGTCATAAAAATTAGTGTAATGCCAAGTAGGACGCAGGCTCCTAGTGCGAGTTTTATTATCCAATTCCGGAACCCAAAGATAAGGCTCGCAAAAATAGGCAAAATTAAAACTAAATATGCAGCCAGATCGTAATGCCCCGCAAAAGTTGATGGCACGCGCGAAAGCTCTGAAAGCTGAATCGGAATCCCTTTGGCAAATTCCTCGTTCATTGTAAGGTATGCCGGAAGGTGCGCGTATTTCTGTCCAATTCCGTATAGAAAAACCAAGAGAAACGTTCCCAGAATGACGGCAATTACACTATTCAGTTTTTTCTTGTCGTCTATTGCAGAATACGCAATAAAAAATACGCTCATGTATTCAAGATGCCGAAGGTAGGCAAGAAACGCAACATTAGGAAAAACGTTTGCAAGGGTTGGGAAGACAAGAACTACGCCGTTAAGTGTCGCAAGCGCTCCGACAATCCAAAAGAAAATGATCGGCATGGTAATAGGAGTTTTGGGAGTAATTTTTTTCTTAAATAGAAGCGCAAGCCAGAATAGCAGGGCGAATAAAACTATAAAATCCTCAACTCTTATATAAACCCACGTATTTCTTACGTCAAGAAGCGGAATTTTAGGATAAAGCGGGATGAAAATTAAAAGAAATAGGGTCAGAACAAATAGGATATTGTCAGTAATCCAAGAGATTATCTTTTTCATGCTTTGAGTGCCTCAGAATAAGTTTCCGCTAAATATTTATTATTTAGTATTTTTCCAACTATTACAAGCGTAACTGCTTTTACCCCAAAAAGTAATTTTATCATAATACAGGAAAGCGCGTTTGCATGTTTTTGCTGAAAATAGAAAATACCTTTATATATATTTTTTATGGCAAATCCGCGGTTTGCGCTTCCGTGGGATTCGTGTTTGATAATGACATCCGAAGCAAAATAGGTTAAATGCCCTTTTTGTTTTGCTCTAAAGCAAAATTCCATATCCTCAACATACATAAAGAGATTCTCGTCAAAGCCTGAAAGAGAATCGAATATTTGTTTTCGAACCATCATAAAGCCCCCCGACACAAAATCTACTTGCCGGTATCTGTCCGGTGAAAATCTAATCCCAAAGGCTTCGTCCAGTCCAAAAGCGGTTAGGACGCTTGCCCAAAATCCTAAGAATTTCCCGGCCGACTTTTCGGCATGTTTGTTTTTATCAACTAGCTTCCCACCAACGATTCCTATTTTTTCGCCTTTTTCGAACACGGATACTAAATCATTTATTGAACCACTGCTCCACTCGGTATCCGGATTCACTAACAACAAATACTCTCCCTTTGCATGTTTTGCGCCGAGGTTTATTCCCTTTGCAAACCCATAGTTGCCACCATTTTCGAAGAAACGAACTTTTTCCCCAAATTTTTTTACCATTTGAAGAGTATCGTCCGAAGAAGCATTGTCCGCAACAATAATTTCAAACTTTTGATCTTTATTGAATTCATAAATGCTGTCAATCAGCCGTTCGATATATTCCCCGGAATTGTAAGTGAGAATAATAATGGAGACCATTTTACCTAAACCACGCCGCCCTACCCAATTTATATGAGGGGTTTTTGATTTTCCGTTCGCCTATTTCTTTAGCAGGGACTCCTCCGACAATTTTAAATTCGCCAACGTCTTTTGTAACTACGGCTCCGGCTCCAACAACTGCACCTTTTCCTATTTTTACTCCAGGCAGAATTATCGCGCGCGGACCGATAAAAACGTAGTCTCCTATCTCAACAGGTGCCGTCACTGCGGCAAATTTTTCATCATTGACATCGTGCTCTGAGTTATAAATCATGACCTCTGAGGCAATATCAACATGGTCTCCGATTGTGATCTTGTCGCGCCCATCGAGCACAACATTTTCTCCAACAATGGAATCACGCCCTACAACTATTTTTTCCGGAAAATAAAATATGGCCCCCATATGGATTGTCGAGCCGAATCCGATTTTAACACCGTCTAATCGATAGAAAAAGCGCCTGATATGATGCGAGGGAATGTAACCAATATATCTTAGAACCGCATTATCAGCCTCAACAATTATCGTGTAAATTCTCCCCCAGATTTTTTTTAACATATTGCTTGTGATACACGTGATACTCTTGATACCCGTGATACCCTTTACTTCACCGCTGCTTCTTCAAGTACTTTTAAAACTTCCCGAGCTGATTTCTCCCAAGAAAACTTTTTGACTTGATCGTGTCCTTTTTTAATCATACCACCTCTTAGTTTCTTGTCCGATAAAACTTTTTCAATCGCATGCGCCATATCGTCAACATTCTCAGGATCAAAGTAAATAGCAGCATCTCCACCGGCCTCAGGGAGGGAGGAAATATTACTCGTTGCAACCGGACAACCGTATTTCATTGCCTCAAGAATAGGAAGACCGAACCCTTCGTAAAGAGAAGGCAATACGAACAATTCCGCATTTTTATAAAATTCCGGAAGATTCTCATCCGTTACATCCTCAAGGAATAATACCTGCTCTTTAACGCCAAACCTTGCCGGAGCCTCCAAAATCTCTTCAAACTTCCAACCCCGCCTCCCTATTATCACAAGCTTCATATTCATGTCCATTCGAGAAAAAGCTTCAACAAGTCGTACTATATTTTTTCTGGGCTGCAGCGTCCCAACAAACAGAATATAAGGTTCTTCAATTGAATATTTTTCAAAAAGCTCTTTTTTTGTCATTTTTGATTCTCTAGCATTCTTTATTCCAAGATGAACCACTGCCACTTTTGTGGGTGGAACTTTATATTCTTTGATTATATCATTCTTAGAGCTTTCGCTTATTGCTACTATTTTTGAGGCGTGGCGGACGGAATATCCTCCCCACAAAGCAAGCTGCACCAAGTCTTTTTTTTTAAAAAGTTCTGGAAAATATTTGTAGGAAACGTCGAGTATTGATATAACCTCAGGGCAAGGTGCAAATAGTAGACCATAGTGGGTCGGTGAGAAAAATACATCGAGATATTGTTTACGGACAGCGGGACTTAAAGCAAAAATCGTCCACAATGTCTTATTCGGCAAAACTTTATATTGCCAGTTTGCGCTTTCGAGAGGCATATCCGGCGTAGGTTCGGTAGGTAAATAAATAGTGTAATCATTTTTATTATCTATTTTTGCAAGTTCCACAAGTAATTCGAAACAAACCTCGGAACTACCTACTCTATTCGGTAAGCCGTTCGGATTGTATCCGAATCGAGGAATAACCGCTTCAAAACCATTAATACCAATTTTCATTTTGATTTAGGATCTAGGATGTATGATGTAGGAAATTTCTTACATCATAGATCATAAATCTTACATCCTATACCGTTCCCGGATAAATTACGTGAATTTTCGAACTATCAATTCCGAGAATGTCTTCAATATCTTTTTTTGTAGATTTTGAAATGGCGAATACAATATCTGATTCTTTTTTAACCCACCTAAGCTTACGTTTTTGAACATTAACGATTCCTTCTGCTGTTTCCTCGGAATGTTTATAAACAATTAAATCGTAAATAATTGTGGCTTTTTTTGCACGACGAACAGGGGGCTCCGTCCAATCAGAAGTAATAAATAAGTCTACATCCCCAATAAAAGTTTCGACGGGAATAATATGCATCTTGTTCCAAATCAAATCAAGGAGTGCTGGAGGAAACCTACATTGTTTTATTTTTACTTTGTGAT
>JBGOVI010000058.1:0-5285 GCA_041478035.1 Patescibacteria group bacterium | reverse complement strand
GACCATCTTTATACCCTTCTTGTGTGAAAAAACGTCTCAAGAACTCTTGAAACGGCATTCTTAAAACATCGGAAGTTTCAAATTGGTGTCCTGATTCAATGACAGCAGCGGCCTCAGAATCTGTATAAACTATCATCCGGGACAAAAATTGATTAATCGATAGATAGTTCTCGTGGTACAAAGGCGCCGAAAGTTTCCCGATCTCGCCTTCGACTACTAACGGTTCGTGAACTTTCTTAGAAACGAACTTTCCCCTTCCTTTTTTAAATAATCTCAATTGATAATCGGAATACCAACCGGTATGTTCAATCCATTTCCCAAAAATTATATTTTTCCTCGGAATCTCGTATCCACTGACTACTGACAACTGCCTGCCCGCCAAAGCCTTGGCGTCGGCGGGACTACTGACAACTGACTTGATTTCGCTGGCGAGTTCCGGCGTAACTCGCTCGTCGGCGTCCAAACTTAATATCATGTCGCCTGTCGCCTTTGAGAAGCCGAAGTTTTTTTGTAAATCAATTTTTGTTGGGTCGTTCTTCTGTTGGTAGACTTTCTTGGTAAATTTTTTTGCGATTTCAGCTGTCCTATCAGTTGATGAATTATCAACCACGACAATTTCATCGGCAAGATCTTTTACAGAATTTAAACATTCTTCAATGTTTTTTTCTTCGTTGTACGCCGTAATTACAACCGATAATTTCATGATTTTTTAAATATTATCCGCATTACATCTTCCTGTAATTCTCTCCTTGCCAACATATATAAGGTTACCATATATGAGGCTCCAGCAACGAAACTAATCGCAACGAGTAAAATAAGATTTGTCACAAACGTTGTAGTGCCCAAATAAAGTATAACTGCCATAACAACTGCGCTTATTAAAGGCTTGTATATACTTTTGAGGAAGTCGAACGCTACTACTTTTTTTGCCAATTTGACCGTAATTACAATTGTAAGAGTCACCAAAAAAGAAGCAGCGGCTACTCCGTTGTATCCCCAGAGATAGATAAATAAAGGAGTCAAAATCCAGGTGAGACTAGTCCAGGCGACCATTAAGTTAAGAGTCGTTCTTACTTCTCCGTTAGAATCAAGTACATTAACTAAAATTCCTGAGAGTGAAGATACAGCAGCGTTCAAAGAAAAGAAAACAAGGCTAAGAATAGCCGGGTCCCATTTGTGATGCCATTGAGGAATAAACCTCACAATGTATGGGCCAGTTATGATAATTCCGACCATAACCGGAAACATGACAACACTTACAAAAAATAGAGACTTTTCTATTCCTCTTCTCAAAAGCACTTTATCATTCTGCATTCTGGCATACGCTGAAAAAGTTACTTTTGTGACGCTATCAACTACATACCTATAGACAAAAAAAGACAAACGCTGTGCAAATCCTATATAACCAAGCTGCGGAAGGGTAATAAACTTCACGAGAAAAACAGTAAGAAGGTCATCTTTTATTGTAGCTAGTATGTTTTTTGCTTGAAACTGGAGTCCGAATTTAAGGTGTGAAAGGGCACTTCTTGATATTCCAAGTCTTATTTTCCATGGAGAAACATAATAATAAAAGGGGATGCTGACGAGGCTTGAAATAACAAAAGCCCAACTATAACTATTGAGATGGAATCCTTTCAAAACCAGCACGACCAAAATAACATTAAATACGAATGATTCTGCGATTTGAGGAATAATAAGCTTTTGAAATTCAATTTTCCGCTCAAGCAGAATTGAGGGAATGACTTTGAAAGATGATGAAAACATCGAGAACACGAGAGCCAAAAGTAAGTAACCGGCGCTTTCCGGAAGTTTGAAATAAGAAATGAGAGGATGGAGGAAAACGACTGTGAGGATAAAAATAATGGTGGTGACCAGGATTTGAATAGTAAATGTTGTCGTAGTATCATGCTCGTCAATCGCTTCTTTTTTTTGAACTAGTGCTGCTCCGAATCCAAAGTCTGTAAAGAAACTAATTATTCTCTGGATTGCAATTACCGCCGTATATATACCTACCTCTCCCGGCGTTAAAATCGTAAAGATGACAAGAGATGCTCCAAAAGAGATGATATTAAGGAGAAACTGGCGCGACATCAACGCAATAACACCGGCTATTGATTTTTTGCCAATCGATGAAATATCAAAATCTTCCATAAAAGCGATGAAGGTTCGTTAGAACCGTTTGTTTTTAATATCTAGCCAAAGCGTCAGACTTTCAAGAATCGCACGAACTACAACAGGAAAGTTTGCCCCTGTTTGAATACCGTGCTCTCGTCTGTAATGGGCAACGCCGACTTGCGCTATTCTTAATTTTTTAAGTTTGGCCTTTGCGAGGATCTCGGTTGTAATCATTGCCCCTTCAGAACGTAAAGGTGAGATTTCTTCAACTGCTTCTTTTCTAAACATCTTAAAACCACAGTCAATATCTTTGAAATGAAAGCCAAAAAGAACAAAATCTCCCGCTCTTAAAAGATTCATCAACAGTAAACGCTTGAATAATTTCTGATCTCGTCGCCTTCTCCTGAAACCAATCACAATATCGGAATGCTCAATTTGAGGAATAAAATTTGTAACTTCTGAAAAATCAAATTGCCTGTCACCATCCATAAATACAATATATTCAAACCTTGAATTGGCAAACCCTTCTTTAAGTGCTGCACCATACCCTCTATTGGGTTGGTGGGAAATAACTCTCACATTTTTATTTTTTTCAGCTATTTGTTCTGCGAGCCTGCGAGTCGAGTCGGATGATCCGTCGTCGACAACAATCACTTCATATCGCTCCGCGATCTTCGGAGCAATTGCAATTGCAGAAGATACGACAGATTCAACATTCTCCTCCTCGTTCCAAAGGGGAAAGAAAATGGATAAAGAACTAAGTTTTTTCATATATTTGACGGCGATTTAAGATACCAGCAAAGCAAACTCCTATTACACTAATAATTGATATAAAATTCGAAACTGTCCTTACGGGTGTATTCCTGAATTCAGAACGAACCGTATGTTGTCCCTCAGGTATTACAATATCAATTAATAAAAGCTTGTTATTTGCGGTATATGAAATTTTTTTGTTGTCAATTAAAACTTCCCACCCTGGAAATGCAAATGAGCTTAGGCGAAGAACACCTCCGCTTTTTGAAGATACATAAAATATTTTTTCTTGAGGAAGATCCTCTACGACGTTGACCGCAATCTCTCCTTCAATTACTTGGTACGGCGAACTCTTGATTTCATTTTTAGTGATATCAACTACAGTAGTATTGTCTTTTGATTTTTTGGTCTTAATTTTACCCGGAACATATTCATAAGCAAGGGAACTCGTATCCCATCTTATTTTTTGTATGTTTGTGTAGTCATTGTCCGATGCATTAATAAACTTTTCGGGTTTGAAATCAGAAATATTAAATAAGATGAATGCCGCTACCAAAAATACCGTAATAGTAAGCCTCGCATTTCTACCTTTAAAAAATAATACTATAGAGCCCGCAATAATTGACGAAAACAGTGTGCTAAATGCTAAGAATCTCCAAGGGAATTGCACGTACCATAATGGCGGCAAAGCATCCCAGATTATTTTTGATTCGCGGGTCGTCAAAAACATAGATGCGGCAAGCATCCCAAAAAACAGTAGAATAATTAGGTGCTTTGCGTCGATCTTTTTTTTGAAACTATAAATGCCTACCAATATTATTGCCAAGGCTGATGCCGCAAGGTGCACCTTCCCTACTTCAAATGACAGGCCGTCGTGACAATCGGGTATTGAACCTCCATACCCCCATGCGGAATTGAAAAGCTGGTGAATACAGACAAAATGCAGGTTATAATTTGCAAGTTCTGAAGTCAAGATTCGCACCAGAGTATAATTCATCTCAAGATATGAGGGAAGCCAAAAAAACGCACTCAAGCCAAAACCTAAAATGAAACCGACAGCACTCCTGAGAAAAAATTTACCTCTATCTGAGGACCTCAACAAAAGGTAGGCAAGCCAAATTGCAATAAATGGCATACTCATGAGCGCAATGAGGTTGTGGGAAAGTATTAGAAAACCGACAGAAAGCGCTACCGGGACAATAAATGTCGACTTATTTGTCTTTTCAAGCTTATAAGTAGACCAAAAAATAAGCGGAAGAAAAACAAATGAAAAAAATTCGGCGTAAGCCCCCCTTACGTATATATCAACCGCACGATAAGGCGCAAATGTATAAGCGGCCGCTGCAATTATACCCCCAGATTTGCCGAAAAATTCTTTTGATAAAAGGTAGATAAAATATGCCGCTAACAAAAAACCTGTAAATAACATAAGTTTGGTCGATAATATGTAGCCAAAACCTATCAAGTGGAATATTTCTCCGACATAATACGCAAATGAAGGATAAAAATTAAAGAACGGATACCCATATCCAAATCCAAGATTGGGAGCAATGCGCGGAGGGAATTGCCCGGTTATTAACGCCTGATTTAAGTCGAATAGACGAGCGATTTGTTCATCATCGTGCATTGGATAAAACCCCGAATGAAAAAGGGGCAAAGACGCCAGGATCGCAAAAATAATTATAAAAACTATCCCTATGTTTTTTTTAAAAAAATTCATGCTTGAGTTTTCCGTAATTTAATATTATTCAGGATTCCTGGTTTTAAAAGGAATAATGCTGCGATGAAAGAAACCAAAGATATACCATCAGCAAACAATCTTAGCGGTGTCTCGCCGAAGTAAATATTTATTTTTTGATTACCGGATGTAAGTTTTATATTCATTAGTCCTTGGTCATTATCGTAAAAAATCGCTTTTTGTCCTTTGTTTGATTCAGCTGTCCAGCCGGGATAATAAATTGTTGAGACGCGAACAACGGACGGCGAATCGGAAAGGAAGTTGAATGAAATTTGTCTTGAGTTGTAAGATATGTTTCCGATACTACCCTCGCCTCGGGATATTGCGACTTTGTCGACAAAATGACTTTGAGGCTTTGCATTAACCCAAACTGGCATATACTCATCTTGGACTGTTGTCGTTGCCTCATTAGTTGAATAAAAACTGTCATCATTTAGGATGAATTCTTTTGGCATTAAGTAATTTCTTGATAGAAAAATTGTCAGAACAACCATTATTACTCCGGAAACGATTCGAAATTTTAGCGGAATTTGAGAGCTCACAAACGCAAAAACAAATGTGCTACACAGGATTGTTACAGAAAGAAAACGGAAGGGAAATTGGATAAATGAGACGGGTAACACTTGCCAAAGAAAAGTACTAAGCGGACTTGCGAAAAATATCGAAAGAATCCCCAGAG
>JBGOVI010000066.1:0-4061 GCA_041478035.1 Patescibacteria group bacterium | reverse complement strand
GATTCTCCTTAAATATTTTAAGTTGTTTATTGAATTTTCTGGTTAGGCTATGCTTTTGTAGGTATCGTAAAAGATCGGAACGTAATGGTTTAACGTTCATAAAAGGAAGACTTACCGAGTCCTTTAATTACGCTTTTGATAAACTTCTTATTATATTTACCAGTACTTCTTAAATCTTCTTCAATTTCTTCTAATGGTCTAGGCACAAAAGGTTCAAATTTTAACTCTTCGCGATCGGTAAAATGCTTGCGAAGCAAACTTCTAACAAATTCTGAGCGGGTCGCAAATCCTTCCTTTTTTGCTTCTAGGTCAACTTTCTCAGCTATTTGATCCGGTAATGAAATCGTAACTGTCGTCATAATAAGAATATTTAACAATATTTCTTACTTTTTGTCAACTACTGGCATTTTACGACCAAAAAAGCTAGATAATCTTTATTTTCTGGCTGAATGTACTCGGGTTTTATAAACCGTAGTGATCGCTGAAACTGCTTTGCGCGCAGTTCCATCCTGATTCCACAGTGCGGTAGAACTGCCTATATTTGTCCAGTAATTAATGCCTATTACGTAGTGCGTTTGAGCAAGTTTTGACAGAGCATCAGTGATCCACTTTGCCTGTTCGTCTTGGCTCATTTGACCGTTTATATCAAGAATCGGCGCTCCGAATTCGCCCAAAACTAATCCTTTTCCTGTGTTATTCTTACCTTATTCTCATCGAGAATCACAAGCGATTTGTCTAAGTTAATATCGTCTGCCTCATTTTGAAAAAATTTATACAACGTTTTATTGACTGATTCTACTGTTTGGTCTCGAAGTCTAAGAACTACTACTCCAATTTTCCCTCGCTCGCTTAAATAATATATCTCCCCAAAGTCAAGATCAAAAGTAATGATTACTCGTCTCTCACGTTTTGCAAGTCTTACAACTGCCTCATCACTTAACGAACTCTTCTCTTTACTTATTAAGTCTATGATATCTAATTTGAATTCTTCAACCAGATATTTGCGGGTTTCGGGAGACAAATTGGCATCGAGGAGAAATTTACTCACAAGTCTTATTGATTTAGATTTCGCACTTCTTCCCTTTTCATGCGTTGCTCAGAATATTTAATCGCATCCTCAATGTCTGCTCTAGTTAAACGCGGGTATGCCTCGACAATCCTATCAAAATCATAACCGTTGGCTAAGAGATTGAGTACAAGGTATACAGGAATTCTTGTCCCAGCAATAACCGGTTTTCCTGCTAAAATTTTAGGGTCAACGACTATTCTATTCATAACAAGATTATATCACATTTTACAAACTCGCATCTCCTACTTTATTTTGCGGGTTTTATAAACCGTAGTGATTGCTGAAACTGCTTTGCGCGCAGTTCCATCCTGATTCCACAGCGAGGTCGAACTGCCTATATTTGTCCAGTAATTAATGCCTATTACATCGTGCGTTTGAGCAAGTTTTGACAGAGCATCAGTGATCCACTTTGCCTGTTCGTCTTGGCTCATTTGACCGTTTATATCAAGAATCGGCGCTCCGAATTCGCCAAGGACTATTTTGCCGCCACTTGCTCGTGAAATTGATTCGACATCCAGCGCCAGTTGCGCGGGAGTTGCAACATAATGATCAATTGTTACGATTCCATCGAGCGCGGCGGTCGTCGCGCGGTCCATAATAACCCTTGCTACGTCCCCGTTCATTGAGTCAAAGTTTGACGTAACGTTTTTATTTATTGTTTTAAACGAACTCTTAGTCACGCGATATTCATCGATTAAAAACTTTCTGTGACCAGCTATATCCCCTGTTTGGCGCGGGTCGCCGTTACCGCCGTTTTCGCACTCAGGACACGCGGTAAAAACGTCTCCGTTGACAAATAAATCGGCGTGTTTTTGGATAAACTCGGCAGTCTTCTTAATATGTTCGGCGCGCGTTATTTTTGGATAGTTAAACCATCCTTCCCAGCCAGACCAGTTTCCGCGAAACCATACGTTTAAGTGATACTTCCTTGCCGCCTCTACCCAGCGTTTCAAAATAGGATAAAACTCTTCATCGTACGGCGTTGCTATTGCAACGTGAGTCGCGCCTGTCGCGGCAATATCTGCGACTTGTTTTTCAATAACGCTGTCGAACGTGGGGTCGCCCAGCTTTTCCCGCGAAAGGTCGCGCGAATATTTCATGGTATCAATTGACTGGAAGCGCCACAACGTCGTTAGTTGCTGCTCCGATTTAGCCCTAAAACCAAACAGCAATCCTAACAATATAACAATCCCCGCAATAACTATTGTTAATTTTTTTAACATAAACAATCTATAATCTATAATCTATAATATATAATCTATAATCTATTTTTTCTACTTCTGGTGCCCCAAAATGGCCTTCGTATTAAGATTGCCGACGAGTTCCGGTTTTATTTCGTAAATATCTGCAAAAGGGTAGTGGTTAACAAGTTTGTAGTCGCCCTCTTTGTACGCTTTTGTTTTGCTTACTAATTTAAATGTTGAGTCGTTTAAGTCATTTGTGCGCATAACAATCCACCGCGCCCAACGGTCGGGAGATACAGTCGCGCTGGTCCAGTACGCACCCGTTCCCTCGTGAATAAATTTACTCATGGGAAGACCCGAGGAAAAGATTATCGCGTCGTGTGAGGCAGCGGATATTAAGACGAATCCCGGCTTATCGGCCGCATTATTGTGAAGCCAGCCTGAAACCTCCGAAACATTTTTTTGAGACGAACCTACTCTTGCATCGTCAATTGTAACAGCGTCGAAATTGGCAAATGAGAAAAATAAGACAAAAGCCATAAGTCCTATCAGCACATACTTTAATTTTTCGGACTTTTGGACAAGATAGCCTGTAAATATTGCGATTGAAGGCATCATGACTATCCCATACCGCGCGTTAAACCAGGTGTTGCCCGACAAGCCCTGGATAAAGAGTACCGATTGCCCAAGATAAAGGGAGAGTATATTGAAAATCAAAGGCGCAAAAAGAGCTGATACCGCAATTTTTACCGAGGTTTTGATTTTACGGTCAAGCCACAAAACAATTGCCCCAAGTACTCCAAGGAGCGCAATAAAAGTATTGCAGTTATAGGCTACCGAATATAAATAAACTTTTATCGCGAATAAAATGTTCCCTTTTGTCGCAAGGTTTCCGGCTATTGCCAATTGCTCCTGCTGTGTATGGGCAGAATATGGGCCAAAAACAAAGTATAGAGGGTCATGGAAAATCAATAGATTCCACAAAAACCACAATGCTATTCCAAAACCCGCTAACGTTGAGAACAAAATGATAGTACCTTCTGTGACCTTGTAACCTCTCTTCCTGAAAACTTCAATTATTATCAAGAGGCCTGCAAAAAGAAACAAGAACCATCCGTCGTAGCGGACTAAAGACGCCATCATAACCCAAAATGCGGACTTCACAAGGTTTAAAACGTTGTCGTTTTTAAACCATTTCAAAAGTTCATAAACACCCGCAGTCATTGTGGCAATGAGTAAAAGCTCTGTCATGGCGGTTGACTGAAGATACAAAACGTTAAGGTTCGCAACAAATACGGTGACGCCTACCAAACGCCCGATAATCCCAACGCCTAGCTCTTTTAAGAAAAAATAAATGAGAAGGCCTGTCGCGACAAAGGAGATCATGGACTGCAAGGCGCCGGAAAGCCCCGAATGCCACATAAAATCATTCCAGATGGTTGGAATCATCAGTATGTGGGGTAGGGGGAGCCAGACTGATCCAAGCTGGGCAATACCGGGTTTGAGGCCTTCTACAACGCGCCTCCCTATATCAAGATGAGACCTCGCATCATTATAAGAAAGCCCAAGGCCGTTATGGTAAAAAATCAAATATTCAAAAACAGAAATCGCAATCAAAGAAAAAAGCACAAATCCAATAATGTTCTCATTGAAAAAATTCCTTAAAGAAATTACTTTGTCTTTTGTTATTTCTATGTCCGTCAAAAATTTAAATATTTTCATAAGCATCTTTTTTGTACCAAATAAGTAAAAGTCCTACCGCAACAATAACTGCCAAAATGGCAAAGTAATATTCAATACCAGTTAAG
>JBGOVI010000024.1:0-10566 GCA_041478035.1 Patescibacteria group bacterium | reverse complement strand
TGCATTATATACTTTTATTCCCATATTTTAAAATAGGGTTTATTCTTTTTTTTTGGGAGGGGGAAGGGGGATTATTCCTCAATCAGTCTTGCGACAACGGGTTTTAAGAGGTATTGCTCGCCCGCTTTTATAACGGAATGCTGCGCATCAAAATCCATTGTAAGCGATGTTTGTTGTCCTGCAACAATTGTAAAAGACCGGACAACCCGGACAATATTGTTTTTTCCAAGGATTGTAAGGTTTACAGTGGTGCTGCCATCGGCAAGAGTTGCAGTCGCGCTATCAACGTACAAGCGGACTTCCGTATATCTTCCTGCCGCAAGACTTGTTATTCCAAGAGGTGAGAAATCATGTGAAGCGGCAAGGCTGACAAGGTCAATTGTCACGGGAGATGTTATGTTAAGCGTTTCCCAATGGTCCACGGGTTGGTTTTGGCTTGGTGTGGTGCTTGGTTTTCCCGGAGTTCCCTGATAGGCCATATGAACTTCTACTTTTGTGATTGTTAAATTGAGCGCGGTAACAGTTTGCGGACCGTTTCTCTGCGCTTGAGTCGGTAATGCGTTGGTTGGATGGAAACTTTCGGTTGGCCTTTGACCTTGACTTCCCGGATTGTCGGGACGGCCTGTTCCTTGCGGCGGGTCTATTACTTTAAAAAAGAGGGTCCCCCTAAGATATGACGGTAGAGCATTTGAAGCGTTTCCCAGCCAGGTCGCAGGGCCCATTGTTCCGTTAGGGTTGTTGGTTATAACAATTTCGCCGGCACTGTTGAGATTTGCAATTGCGGGGTTAGCCGGTCCCGCCGCGCGGTTAAACCAAATTGTCTGGTTTGACATCAAGAAGATGGTAACAGGTATAGCAAATAGAATAGCTGCGATAAGAACCCCGTCTATTTTTCCGAAACTTCGCTTTTGCGCCACTAACTTATAATATATCACTCTTGGCTTAATTGTCAAATTTCGCTTGACACCGGCCCAAAAAATTAGTATTATTAAGACCGTGAAAAGAATTTTAGGGATCTTTCTTTCTTTTGTCTTTGTTTTTGCACTTTCCGTGGCAGTTTTTGCACAGAGCGAGAATGCAAATATTCCTGAGCGGAGCGGTGACTATCAAGATCCCGAACATCCGGGCCTACGAGTTCACGTATTTGTGCATGAACCAAGAGCGTCAAAACCAACGTCGGCTCAATCATCTTTACTAGTTTGTACTCTTCCAGATCCGCCCTCAGATGCTGTCGTTCCCAAAACCCCTTGGCATTTACCATCAACCTGGACTTACACATTGAATCCCAGCAGCGTTCCATCTTCTGTTGGTTCCAGCAATCTTACAACTATTGCCTCGAGTGCCTTTGGTCAATGGATGGGGGCAGTTCCTGGTAAAGTTAATATTTCTAGAACTTCTTTTAATACATTAGCAAATCGTGCCAGATTTGACGGACAAAACATAATCGCCTGGGGCAGGACTTCATCTAGCGCCCTGGCGGTAACCTATACTTGGTACTACACTTCAACGGGGCAAGCTGTCGAAGAAGACACAATATTTAATAAGCAGTATCCTTGGTTCTGGAACTCTTTAAACAGTGCTTGTGCTGACAGCAATTCTTATGATGCTCAAGACATCTTGACGCATGAAACCGGTCATTGGATGGGGCTTGACGATACCTACACTGATCCCTATATTAACAACACAATGTATGGTTACGGTTCAAAAGGCGAAGTTAAAAAGGACACGCTTACTGCTGGAGACATTAATGGCGTAAAAGCCATTTACCAACCCTAACACTAGGCCGGTTGTTGAATAGGTTGCGTGAACCCAATTCTGCCTATAGGTTAGGTTTTTCCATACTTTCACCATTTGGGCACGGGAATAATCAAATCCCAAGTAAAAATCACGTCTTTAACCCAAGTTAGCAATATACTGTGGGGTAATTCCTTTTCTTTTCCAAATCTGCCATGAAATATCTTTTTTTATAATAAAAAGCTTAATTGATGCATACATAGCATATATCTCTATTAATACGAGTATATAAGACATAATTAAATAAATTGGTAAAAATGCAAAGATTCGTATTTTATTATTATTTTCCCCAAACATAAAAGCAAATACATGCATTATTCCCACAAATATCATCCAAAATAGGAACCCGCGAATATCGCCCGTTGTAAAGAAATATATGGATACAAAAATAATCAAAAAAGGTTCTATAATTAATTCTAATTCGTAAAATAAAGTAATGGGAAGAAAGTAGAAAGATAAAAATTTATTGTGATTTTTATTCCTACTGAAGAATAACTCTTTATGCAAATAAAAAGTGTCTAACCTTCCCTTCTTCCATCTTAGTCTTTGCCTCATAAGGCTTACCAAAGAAGAAGGCACTTCTGTGTAGGATATTGCCTCTTCAATAAACGCTATTTTGCATCCATTAACTTGAAGTCTTGTTGATAATTCAATGTCCTCAGTTTTATTTATCTCATCAAAATATCCGTATTTTTCAAAAACATCTCTTCTAAATAGTCCAAATGCACCACCTATAATGTATTCACAATTAAAAATTGCATGTGTTCTTTTAAAATAAAATCCTAATATATATTCAATTTCCTGAATAATACCTAAGAACGAGTTTGAATTTCCTACTTTGACATTGCCAACGGCAGCATCCAAATCGCCATCTATAAAATATTGTGCTGCAAAGTAAAGTGCATTTTTATCAAAAACAGTATCTGCGTCCATTGTAACTATCAAATTTCCCGTGCTTTTTTTGATCCCATAATTTAAAGCGTTTCCTTTCCCACCGTTATCCTTTGTATAGAATCTAAATTCTTTCCCCTTTTCCATAGAATTACCAAGATTATTTCTTATGAAATCATCGACAACTTCGGCAGTTTTATCTGTTGACCCATCATCTACAAGTATCACTTCCAAATGATTGTATGAAGACGACAAAAGGGATTTAATTGAATTTAATACACCTACTTCTTCATTCCATGCAGGAACAATTACAGAGATTTTTATTCTTTCCTCTATCTCTTCCTGTGTGTATTTTTTTGAACTGAGAAGTGCCCTCGATTTGGTAAATGTATAGAAAGGGCCTGAAAAAATATATATTAAATTTCTGCTTAATGAAACTGCAAAAATGGCAATTATTATATAAAAAATAAATGTTGGTAAATCCATAACTAAACCTTTGAGCAGTTAAAAGGCTAAATGCGTGAATGTATATGAGGCAGGAGTAATTTGAAAATTCGCGTAACAGCAAAACTCAACAGGACAATAGATCCAAGAACCATAGCAAGCAAAAAAAGTATATTATGAAGCAAACCGTTCGCTTTAGCTGAAATGCCCAAAATTACATACGATGCTCCAAGTGATAATTCAACCATATTAACCTATAATAATTAACACGAATTTTATCACACTAAAGCACAAAAAGAAAGTTTGCCTTGACGCAAGATCAGTATTTTGTTAAAATAGATTCGGTTTAGATTTTTATGAGGTGGTCTTGGAACCACCCTTTTTTTTTATGGCGGCAATACAAAGAAGTGAATTTTCGTTAGCATTAAATCAAATTGCGTCCGAGCGGGGCGTTGAGCCGTCAGTGGTTCTTGAAACCATGAAGGGCGCAATTCTGGCTGCGTTCAGAAAGGATAATCCGGGCGCGGTTGTTCCTGAAGAAGGCGAGGAAGATATCTACACCGTTGATTTAAATGAAAATACAGGCGAAACCCGGATACTCAAGGAGGGAAAAGATGTAACGCCGCCGGGTTTTGGCCGCATTGCTGCTCAGACTGCCAAACAAGTTCTTCTTCAAAAGATCCGCGAAAAGGAAAAAGACGCTATAGTTGCCGAGTACACAAAACGCATCGGAACTATTGTTAATGGCATGATTCTGCGTTTTATCGGTCCTAATATTATTGTAGACATAGGTAAAGCTGAGGCTGTAATTGAGCCGGCCGATAAGATTCCAAATGAGCAGTACTTCCTCAATAAAAAAATGCCCGTGTATATCAGGGCGATTGACGAGGAAAAACGCGACATTATGGTATCGCGTTCGCACCCGGGACTCATTGAAGGTTTGCTCAGACGTGAAGTTCCGGAAGTAAATTCCGGTTCGGTAGTCATTAAAAAAGTAATAAGAGAACCCGGGAACCGCGCAAAAATTGCGGTTTATTCCGAGCAATCCGGAATTGATCCTGTCGGATCTTGCGTTGGACAAAGGGGGGTCCGTATTCAGGCGGTAATTGATGGACTCGACGGGCTCGAAAAGATTGACGTAATCCAGTGGAATTCGGATCCTGTCCGCTTTATTACAAACGCGCTCTCACCTGCCAAAAATCTCAAAGTAGAAGTTGACGCGGAAGCAAAATCGGCCCGCGTTTTGGCACCACGGGAAGAGTTACCATTGATAATTGGACGTGAGGGACAAAACGTCAGGCTCGCTTCGAAGTTAACTGAATACACTATTGAAGTCGAGGGAGACGAGTCGATGGAGGTAGCCGCCTCCGCTGAAAGCTCCGGCGAGCCGAAGGAAGAAAAGGTACCAGAAGTACCAGAGGTGTCAAAAGTATCAGAGGGAACAGAAAAAACAGAGCCTGTAGTCGAGGAAAAGAGTTCGGAAACACCAGAAGTTCAAGTACCTGAAGCTCCTGCTGCCGAACCAGAAATTGTCGAAAAACCAAGCGAACCTGTGACTTCCGAAGATACTAAAACTGAATAAGGTATGGGAAGTTTAAGTTCGCATCAAAAAATATGGATCGAAAATCAAAAGATCAAAAATCTAAAATCGAAAATCCCCCTCGACAAAACTCGGGGCAAGCTACATCTACCTTTGCGCCCGTTATATCGGTTTTAGGCCACGTTGACCACGGAAAAACATCGCTTCTTGATAAAATTAGAACGAGTACTGTTGCCGAGCGCGAACACGGCGGAATAACCCAGAAAATCGGCGCATCTGAGATCGAAATCCAACACGAGGGAAAGGTTCGTAAAATCACTTTCATTGATACCCCGGGCCACGAAGCATTTGCCAAGATGCGCTCGCAAGGCGTAAACGCTGCGGACATAGTTCTTTTAGTCATCGCGGCAGACGACGGGATAAAACCACAGACAAAAGAGTCGATTATAAAAATCCTTGAAAGTAAGACGCCATATATAGTAGTTTTTACCAAAATTGACAGGGAAGAGGCAAATGTTGAGAAAATAAAACAGCAGGTTGTGAAAGATGGGATTTTACTTGAAAGTCTTGGAGGAAATGTTCCGTTTATCGGCGTTTCTTCAAAAACCGGCGAAGGAATCAAAGAACTTTTGGATCTTATTATTTTAGTTTACGATTTATCCGGGATTCAAAAGAAAAGCACGGGAGATTTTATGGGTGTCGTAATTGACGCTAAGCAAGACAAGCGGCGCGGAATTATTGCAACAGTGGTTGTAAAGTCGGGAAAAATTGCAGTTGGAGATCAAATTTATACTCACGGGAGACAGGTGGGAAAAGTG
The DNA here is from genome assembly GCA_041478035.1 of Patescibacteria group bacterium. Taxonomy (GTDB): domain Bacteria; phylum Patescibacteriota; class Microgenomatia; order Levybacterales; family GWA1-39-11; genus GWA1-39-11. The sequence continues at coordinate 5,079 of JBGOVI010000024.1, read as the reverse complement.
AGGGCGATTACTAATGCGTCCCTTAAAAATATTCGCGAGGCTGTGTCAGGCGATGCGGTTGAAGTACTTGGTATAACAGAAGCGCTGCCTGCAGGCTCGGTCCTTTTTGATAAAGAAGTTGAACTGGTGGTTGTTCAAGATATAAAACCAATACCCCAGGCCCCGGAGGATATTATGCAGTTTTTGCGCGACGTTGAGGCCGACATTGTTCCCATAATTATAAAAACAGAAAGTTCTGCCGAACTTGAAGCCCTTCGCGATTCACTACCGTCAAAAGTCAAAGTTATTTATGAAGGACAGGGAGAGATTTCAGCGTCAGATGTGCTCATGGCAAAAGATTTTCACGCGCTAGTTTTAGGTTTTAACGTAGGGATTAATCGCGAGGCTGAGACTATTGCGCAAAACGAGAAAGTTTTCTATAAATCATACAATATTATTTATCAATTATTTGAAGAGCTTGAGGATTTGATTCTTACTTTGGGTAAAAAGGACGTTGAAAGAGAGCTCGGAAAAGGTGAAGTTGTTGCCTCGTTTTTAGGATCGAGCGGGCCAATTATAGGGCTTAAGGTTGCCGAGGGAAGGCTTGCGGTTGGAGACAGAATTAGAATCATGCGAGCAGAGCGCGAGGTTGGAGTTTCAAAAATTATGTCTATAAAGCACGGGAAAGAAGATGCAAAGATCGCCAACAAAAATACAGAATGTGGAATAATGATAGCGCCCGAGGTTGACTTCGCGCCGCAGGATGTTATAATAGCCTATAGCAAAGGGTAGATGTAGGATTTAAGATTTAAGATTTATGAAATTTCCTGTATTTTCTACATCATACATCCTACATCCTAGATCTATATAATTATGAATTCGATTATTAAAAATCAGGTGGGAATAATTCGTGAATTACTCGATTCAACCCAGGACATTGGAATTATAGTTGGCGAGAATCAAAATATTGATTCGGTCGCAGCGGGTCTCGCGCTCTTCTTAACACTTGCCGGGGAAGGAAAAAACGTTCAAATAGTTTCCAAAAAAGAACCTATTGTTGAGGTTTCAAATTTATTTGGAGTGAACAAGATCGCAAAATCCTTTCAAGGCTCCACAAAAATTTTGACAATATCGATTCCTTATCGCGAGGGGGAGATAGAAAAGGTTTCATACAATATTGAAGGAACGCGTTTGAATGTTAATTTATTTGCCGAAGGTACGGGAATTAATTTCAATGAAAATGACGTCGAGTATCTAAAAAAGGGCGCATCCCCATCGCTCATCGTGACAATTGGTGTTCAAAACGAACAAGAACTTGCAAGTTTTGTTGACCCCGCGTCTGTCAAGACAATTCATATTGACAAGAGCCCGATGAACGTTTTAATGGGAGACGTCGTGCTTATTGACCCTTCATTCTCATCGATTTCTGAGATCGTTGCCGAAATGGTTCGTGAACTTTCATTAGGGTCTGATCCAGATGCATTTCAAAATCTTATGGACGGAATAACCTACGCTACTCGAAATTTCACACAGGCTTCAACGTCTGCATTTGCTTTTGAATCAGCAGGATTTTTGCTTCAAAATGGAGCAAGGCGAAAGGAAAAGAGTTTTGATCGAACACAGGACCGCGGGTCGGACCGTTCGGATAGACCTCAAGGACAAAGGCCCTTTGATAAAACTCAGGGTGGGCGGGACGACCGAAATCGCAACTTTCCGCGCGTAGATCAGTTCCTGAATCAACGCCCGCCACGGGTTCAGAGTTCGAGTTTTCAATCCGCCCCTGGCGGAAATCAGCAAGGAAATCAGCCGAATGTTCAGCAGGGCCAAAATCCTCAGACAAACCAGGTTCCGAATTCTTTTCCAAACCCTAAAACTACACCCCGCGAGATGTTAGACCGCGACATGCCGGATGAAGTTTCTGACACGTCATTTATTGAAGGGACTCGCCCTGAGCTTGTTGAAGGGTCACTTCCTGAGAATGTTCCGGATGATTGGTTCCTCCCCAAAGTCTTCAAAGGAAGTAAAAAAGGAAACTAAATAGTTAATAGTGAATAGAAAGCGCTTCATAGGTTTTAGTAATTGAAAATCGGCTTCAATTCTGTTAGAATACAAAACTAATAACTATTAACTAATATCTAATAACTACCGAATATGGCTTTAGTTTCAGACGAAAAGAAAAAAATAATTGAAGAATTTGCGACGGTTAAAGGAGACACGGGGAGTCCCGAAGTACAGATTGCGCTTCTAACTCACCAAATAGGAAAATTGACCGATCACTTGAAAATCCACCAAAAGGATTCTCATTCAAGGCGTGGACTTTTGAATATGATATCAAAAAGGCGAAGATTATTTAATTTTTTGGCAAAAATGGACAAACTTCGGGGTGGCGAAATAGGAAAGAAAGTAGGAATGGCCGCGTAGTTTAGATCTAAGATTTAAGATCTACGATCTATGATCTATGATTTTGGTCTTTGAGAACTAAAACCACTAAAAACCCTAGAATAAATGAAAAAATCATCAAAGACAATTCAAATTAATGGATCAACTATAACTCTTGAAACAGGAGTACTTGCCGGACAGGCAACCGCTGCAGTTCTTGGGCGCTATGGGGACACAATGGTTATTACAACCGTTGTTATGAACAATAATGACACTTCACTGTCTTACTTTCCGCTATCTGTCGAATATGTTGAAAGACTTTATGCTGGGGGAAAAATTAAAGGAAGCCGTTGGGTAAAGCGTGAAGGAAGACCTTCTGATGAAGCCATTTTAACGGCGCGTATGATTGACCGTTCAATCCGCCCCCTTTTTCCAAAAGAACTCAAAAAAGACATCCAGGTAGTAATCACCGTTCTTTCAGTTGACGGCGAGAATAAGCCGGATATTTTAGCCGCGATTACGACTTCAGCGGCTCTTTCGATATCAAAAATTCCGTGGAACGGGCCTATTGGGACTTCCCGAATAGGTTTACTTAAAAAAGATGAGGAAGAAGAACTTATTGTGAATCCTGCGGCAACCGAAGAGGCCTTTATGGAGCTTGATCTTATTGTTTCATCCAGGCAAGGACGTGCTGTAATGATTGAGGCAGGAGCGAAACAAGTAGCTGAGGAAAAAGTGGACCGCGGAATAAAAATGGCAAAAGAGTGGAACGGGAAAATTGAAGCCGCAATAAATGAATGGGTAGGAGAGATCGGTGAAAAGAAGGTTGAGCTTCAAAAAGATGAAAAACAAGAAGAGGTTATCATGCTCGTCGAAAAATCCTACAAAGATAAAATGATCGATCTGATTGAAAAAGGCGTTGACCGAGAAGTAGGATCACAGCTTGCGACAATAATTGACGCAATTTACGAGATTGAAAAAGAAAACATTGAAGAAAAAGGAAAAATTGCAGCGGCTGTTGATTATGTTTTCAAAAAGACAGTCAGGCAGGAGATTATGAGCAAAAAAGTGCGGCCTGACGGGAGAAAAATTGACCAAATCAGACCGATTTCAGCTCAAGTTGGAGTTTTACCAAGAACCCATGGTTCAGCAATATTTACAAGAGGTGAAACGCAAGCACTGTCGGTTGCGACTCTTGGTCCATCCTCACTAGAACAGTTAATCGAGGGACCTGAAGGAGAGGAAACCAAGCGTTATATGCATCATTATTCTTTCCCGCCATATTCGGTAGGGGAAACAGGAAGAATGATGTCGCCAAACAGGCGCGAAATTGGACACGGGGCGCTTGCCGAGCGCGCGCTTGAAGCGGTGCTTCCTGATGCATCAGTTTTCCCTTACGCGATTCGAGTAGTTTCAGAGACCATGTCTTCAAACGGTTCAACTTCACAAGCTGCAGTTTGTGGTTCCACTCTATCCTTAATGGATGCGGGAGTTCCGCTTACAGCTCCCGTTGCAGGTATTGCTATCGGTTTAATGACGGAAGGTGAAAAGTTTGTCGTACTTACAGATATCATTGGACTTGAAGATTTTGCAGGAGATATGGATTTCAAAGTTGCAGGAACAGCCGCTGGAATAACAGCAATTCAACTTGACGTCAAAATTCCGGGACTAACTGATGAAATTGTTACTGAGACTTTGGAAAAAGCAAGGGTCGCGCGCCTAGAAGTTCTGAAACAAATGTTAGTTGTTATGCCGTCTTCTCGCGAAGACGTTTCAAAATATGCTCCAAAAATTAAGACAGTCAAAATTGATCCTGGGAAAATTGGGGAAGTTATCGGATCAGGCGGTAAAACTATCCGTAATATTTCAGCAACAACCGGCGCAACAGTTGACGTTGCAGAAGACGGTACAGTCTCAATCTCAGCAATAGATGAGGCGGCAGTTGATAAAGCAGTCGAGTGGATAGATTTGATAACACGCGAACTTAAGCCAGGAGAAGTATTTGAGGGAATAGTTAAAAGAATTGTTACTTTTGGAGCCTTTGTTGAAATAGTTCCTGGAAAAGAAGGCCTTGTCCATGTTTCAGAAATGGCACCTGAGTATGTAAAGGATCCGCACGATGTTGTTACCGAGGGGCAAAAAGTTAAGGTAAATGTTCGAGAAGTTGATGAACACGGAAGAATAAACCTTTCAATGTTGTTCGGCGAGAGACCAGAAAGACCAGCCTCGCGGCTAGGCGGGCCGGAAGGCGGTTCGGAAAGAGGTCCTAGAGACGATAGACCACGAGAAGCAGGATTCGAACGTGGACCGAGGAGAAGTTTTGCCGGACCAAGACGTGAGGGATTTGGTGGGCCGACAAGCCGAACAGGCGGGCCAAGGCCATTTAGACCCGGTGGACCGGCCCGAGGCGGGCGACCGCCATTCAGGAGAGGCTCAAGAAGCGGACCCGCGCCATTTGACAACCAGCGCCCCGGTGGAGATAGAAACAGAAGGTAAATCCTTGTTCGACTTCACTATTTAAGATATACTTTTCTTATGGATAAATCTGCTCAGGCCAGGGTGGATATTATTACAAAAAAATACGTTTATTAATCTCCGCTTCTTGATGAGAGGCCAAAGTAAAATAAGTTGAGGTCAATTTCGTCAATTTTTCCATCACCGTTCATGTCAAACCTTTCTCTTCCGCCGGCAGTATAGGAAACAGTTTGCCCGGGAGGTTTT
>JBGOVI010000054.1:0-6049 GCA_041478035.1 Patescibacteria group bacterium | reverse complement strand
GCGTATTTTTCTATAATTGACTGTTCGTATTTATATGTTGAAGTTCCCTCTGGCTTCGTATTGCTTGGCGCCGCAGCAAAATTAGGGTTTGGATAAGAATGGCTTGCAAATCCGTCTATTTTTTTGAAAACACTGGGATTATAATCTCCCATGCGTCTTAAGAAAACAAAGTTATCAAGAAATTTTGTTCCGTCATTTGGTGAAGCGTTGTCAAGCCCCCCGGCAATTATGAAAAAGTCCAAATTTCTTGCTTTGAAGGCGTCGACGGCATACAATACAAAATCAGAATACTCCTCAGGCGAAGGCGGCTGTCCGCCCCACTCATCAAAGCGGTTACTTTCATTAAATAATAAAACGTAACGGTTTTGAGTTGGCCAGGAAAGAGAATTTAAAAAATTAGCAAAGTCCAGGATATCGGCATCTGTTGGCTTTCGCCAAACGTTAGTATTTGCGTGATAAGCCTCGGTTGCAAGACGGAGGATGGGAATCAAGTGGTAGGTTTGACAATCGTACATAAATTTTTGCCACCGGATAAGATCGCGATCTCCGTATTGAATAGGAATTGTTACATATCCCCAGTCGCCGCCCGATGAATTAACAAGCTTTGCCGCGCGTTCAAGCTCCCAAGTAAACAAGATATGAATGCCGAACTTGTTATTTGGTCGTGTTGTAAGGTCGTATGACGCAAAAGTAGTGGTATTGGAGCAAACCACAAACAGCACTAAGAAGATGATATTGAAAATCTTTTTCATAATACCCACGGGGACCTACATTTTACCACATGGTATAATATCAACTTATGTGTGGTATTTTCGGGTCGGACCGAGCTTAAAGCGAGGGAGACCGGCTGCGAGACGCTAGTCGAGACAGCGGTGGGGCCGACAAGTATAACAAATAAATTATATGTGTGGTATTTTTGGATATATAGGTTCTAAAAATAACGCGGCTCAGATTATCCTCAAGGGCCTTAAAACTCTCGAATACCGCGGCTACGATTCTTGGGGTATTGCCGTTAAAACAGGAAATAAACTTACGATTGAAAAGCACGTAGGAAAAATCGGTAACGCAAAAACAATTCTCCCCAAAAGCAGCCTCGGAATTGGTCACACGCGTTGGGCAACACACGGCGGAGTCACTGTTGCAAATGCTCACCCCCACGCTGATTGTAAAGGAAAAATCGCGCTCGTCCACAATGGAATTGTTGAAAATAGTGAAAAAATCAAAAAAGAATTACTCACGAAAAACCACAAATTCAAATCCGAAACAGATACGGAAATAATTTCTCATTTAATCGAAGAATTTATTAGCAAAGGCACAAGTTTTACAGAGGCGATAAGGGCTGCGTTTCAAAAACTTCAAGGATTAAATGCTATTGTCGTAGCAAGCTCTGATACCAACGAAATAATTGTTGCTAAAAACGGGTCTCCTCTAATACTCGGAATTGGTAAAGATGAAAATTTTGTCGCGTCTGACGCATCCGCAATCATTCCTCATACAAAAGAGGTCGTATTCCTTGAAGATTATCAAATGGCCGTGTTAAATAGCGTAATTTCAGTTTTCGACCTTAAAACAGGAAAAGAAATTAAGCCCGAATCAACACTTCTCAACTGGAAAATTGAGGATGCACGAAAAGGAAAATATAAGCATTTCTTGCATAAGGAAATTAGTGAACAGCCTCATATGCTCCAGAATGTCGCACTTTCTTATGCCGATCAGGCAAAAGAGCTAGCTTTTATAATAAAATCCGCACAGGGAACATTTATGCTGGGATGTGGCACCGCGTCGTACGCTGCTTTGGCAGGCACATACCTTTTTTCCAATATTGCAAAAATTCACATCAACTTTACCGTTGGTTCTGAATTTGAATATTTAGAAGACTATTTAACTTCAAAAAGTCTTCTAGTTCCAATATCCCAAAGCGGTGAGACAATTGACGTCATTGACCCCGTCGTTAAGGCAAAAAATAAAAAAGTAAAAATTGCAGCAATAGTTAACGTACTGGGGTCTACATTATACAGAATTTCCGACTACAAGTTTTTGCTTGGCGCCGGACCTGAAAAAGCGGTAATATCAACAAAAGCTTTTACAGCCATGTACTCATTGCTTCTCCTAACAGCCTATACGCTCGCAGATAAAGCGAGTGAGGGCAAAGAATTAATACTTAAGGCGTCTGATGCTATTACCAACGTTCTTACAATGCAGGATAATATTAAAAAAACTGCAGAAAAACTTAAAAAGTTTGAGCACATATTTATTATTGGAAGAGGTCTCTCTTATGTCGCGGCTCTTGAGGCGTCTCTTAAAATAAAAGAAACCAGCTACGTTCATGCTGAGGGTTTTGCGGGAGGGGAATTAAAACATGGAGTAATTGCTCTAATTGAAAAAGGAACCCCATGTATCGTTATTGCACCGAATAATGAGACTTACGATGAGATAATTTCAAACGCCCAGCAAATAAAATCACGCGGGGGCTTCATTATTGGCATTGGACCAAAGGAAAGTCAGGCATTTGACATTTTCCTTAAGACAGACGACATTAAAGAAGCAACATTTCTTCCACAAATAGCTATAGTCCAACTTCTTGCCTACTATCTTGCTTTAGCTAGAGGGATAAAGGATCCCGATAAACCTCGCAATCTGGCCAAAAGCGTCACGGTAAAGTAGCATGTCGCTATGAAAACTTTCTGGAAAGATTTTCCAAAACCTATTCTTGCACTGGCGCCGATGGAAGGCGTAACAGATACGGTTTTTAGACGAGTTATAAACTACTGCGGACGCCCGGCAATTTATTTCACTGAATTTACAAACGTTGATGGGCTTTTTTCAAAGGGCAAAAAACAGGTAGAACACCGATTGTTGTTCAAAAAAGAAGAGAAACCAATAATTGCACAAATTTGGGGAATGAAGCCTGAAAATTACGTTCGCGCTGCAAAACAAATTGTAGAAATGGGGTTTGACGGAATAGATATAAATATGGGTTGCCCGGAGCGAAATGTTATCAAACGAGGTGCTTGTGCAGGATTAATTCATAATAAAAAGCTGGCGACGGAAATAATCGTGGCGACAAAGGAAGGCGCCGGCGACCTGCCAATTAGTACAAAGACTCGAATCGGTATTGCAGAGATTGAAACTGAAGACTGGGCCACGTTTTTATTAGAACAGGATTTGGACGCGCTGATTGTACATTGTCGAACTGCCCGTGAGATGTCTAACGTCCCTGCTCATTGGGATGAAATGAAGAAAGTCGTTAATGCTCGAAATCAAATCAATCCAAACACGATAATTCTCGGAAACGGCGACATTGAAAGTCTTGACGATGCTAAGCAAAAAATCGAACAATATAAAATAGACGGCATAATGATAGGACGCGGCATATTTCATGACCCATTTTTGTTCAATCCTAATAGGAAACTCGTAGACCTATCATTTGACGAACGAATGGATTTATTACTTAGACACTCATCTCTTTTTGAAAGTGAATGGAGTAAAACCAAACATTTCGCTATACTTCGAAAGTTTTACAAGATTTATACACATGGACTGCCATCGGCATCAACGCTTCGAGAAAAACTTATGAATACACAAAACCTTGCGGATGTTAAAAACGTTATAATGGAAATGTGAAAGTAAAAAACGTTTGGAAGCTTGTTCAACCGAACCTAAATCTCATCGTTCCCCTGCTCCTATTAATTCCTCTTTACGCAGTTCTTTATAAACTCTATATCCCGAGGGTTAATGCTTTTGGGTGTTTTGATGACTGCAATAATTTCATGGGCGGATATTTTTTGCTTGTGGGAAAACGTATTTTCTCGGATTTTTTCTTTAATCACCAGCCGTTTGCAGCGTATATAAGTTATATTATTCAATTGATCGCACACCCCAGGAATATTTACGAACTCGTGCTCCGCCACAGGCAGTTCGTCTTACTGTTTTCTTTGGCGGCGAACGCGTTATTAACGCTAAGATTTAGGCTTCCTGCGTTCATCTTTGTTTTAATCTACGAACTCTCCAAATTCTACTTGTTCGGTGACCGATTCCTTGCCGAAGGAATAATAGTTTATCCACTCGTTTATCTCTCAGGTCTTGTTCTGCTGAAGATTTCGAATAAGAAATTGTTCGCATCAGATTATTTCATATCTGCTATTGCCGCGTGGTTCGTAATCTTCATGCGCGAACCGTATGTTCCTCTTGCGCTAGTTTTATTTGCAGCAATTTTGTTCGACAGAAAAATAAAGACGACAAAGATTATTGCGATAACAACTTTTTGTGTTATGACCATTTCAACTCTACTTTCCTTTAATATTTCTGAGTATTTTTTTAATGTTGTGACGGTTAATTATTCGGCAGTGCTTCCCTCAGACATTACAACGAATATGTTTGGGGATAGATTTCTTCAGGCATTTTTATATCCTTTGTATATCTTTTTCTACGGAAAATGGAACATTTTAAGACAGCTTTTGGTTTTCCTCGATCTCATATTCCTGGCAAATCTGTTCGTATTAATAAAAAATAAAAGCTACCGTAGTGCTATTGCCATTTTTATCATCCTGGGACTCGCAAATATCCGAGTGGTCTTACCCGGATCAATGTTTTATGAAACATTTCATATGCTGGTATGGTTCGCTCTATTTATATTCCTCACTGCATTTTTGGTGTTCCAAAACTTCAAACAAAAATTTTTATTTTATGGTTCGTTATTTATACTTTCCGTCGCCCTTTTTTCGTTTGTTTTATCCAAATCTTATTTTCCGAAAGAAAATTACAATCAACAAGCGCAATTTCTTGAATTTTATGGTGAGGATTTGCAAATTGGTGAGGTCGTCAGGGGCTTGTCAAAACCCGGCGATACATTGTTTCTAGATGCATCCGACGATCTGATCTACTGGCAAGCCAAACTTCCCTCGTCTTATAAATATACATGGTATACTTCGGCAATGCCCGGGTTTAGTAAGTACACTGATGCAAGATTACAGATGTTTAAGACAAATCCCCCGACTTTCTATAAAGAATTTGGTTCCTGCCCCAAAAAAGCGGATGTAGGACCAAACTATAGACTGCCGGATTTTGTGAAAGACGATTATACCCGCCTTTATAATCTTAAGAAACCCTCGTGTTTGTTCGTCCGAAAAGACAAAATCCAATACATAACTAACGCTCAGTGGAAAAAAGCATTCGAGTTTCTATATCACATATGAGACTAATTAAGTTTACGAAAGGGGGTTTAGAAAAAGTTCGACTGCAACATACAAAGCTGTTGTCAGAACGGCCGACAGCGGTCAAAGAGCTATCACGCGCCAGAGAACTGGGTGATCTGTCTGAAAACGGCTTATATCACGCTGCAAAGGCAAATTTAAGATCAATTGACAGCCGCTTGCGCAGACTTACATTTCAAATTAAACTCGCAAATGTTGTTCCTACCAAAAAATATCTTGTAGAACAAAATGGTGAAGAAATTACTTACGAAATTGTGGGAGATTTCGAAGCAGACCCCGCGCAAAACAAAATCTCGGCGTATTCTCCAATTGGAAGTTCTTTAGAGAACAAAAAAACCGGTGACACAGTCCAAATCCCAACCCCCAAAGGTATGCTAACCCTCAAGATCCTAAAAATGATAGAATAATTTCATGACAAGAAAGTTGCACCAAGATTATGAACCGAATATCCCAAGTCACATATCTAAATTGAATTGGCTCAGAGCGGCAGTCTTGGGTGCAAACGACGGAGTAGTTTCTATTGCAGGATTAGTCTTGGGAGTTGCCGGTGCAACAAGCTCTCACCTTGTCATTCTTACTGCAGGTATTGCAGGGATTATCGCAGGTTCTATCTCAATGGCAGTGGGGGAATATGTTTCCGTAAGTAGCTCTCGAGATACTGAGCGCGCATTACTTGAGAAGGAGCGTTACGAACTTGCGCATTTCCCCGAACAAGAACTTGAGGAACTCGCCACAATATATCAAAAGAAGGGATTGTCAAAAAAAACGGCTGCGATAGTTGCCCGCGAGTTAACGGTTCATGACCCGATCGCAGCGCATTTTGATGCTGAGCTTCG
>JBGOVI010000038.1:0-7596 GCA_041478035.1 Patescibacteria group bacterium | reverse complement strand
CTTTTTGCGTCATTACCTCCAGTGCTGCTGTTTGATGTAATCGTATTTGTAACGGTTGCTGTGTTGCTTTGCTGAACTACTGTTGTGTTATTTTGATTAACATTGACAGTGCTGTCAGATTTTTCACCGTTACCTGAAATTGTTATATCAGTGCTTGCGAGAGCCGGTCCTGCTAAATTAAGAAGCATTGCGCTTGCTGCAAGAACTGAAAATATTTGTTTTTTATAATTTGTCATTTATAAAATCACCTCCTTTTCGACCAAGATCTCTCCCCGATTTTGATCGGGGGAACACTCCCTTACCCCGTTTATCGGGGATCCCGCCGCTTTTTTTGTCTTGCGATAAAAAAAACGGAGACTTCCGCACACAACTGTTTGTGTGAAGAAGCCTCCGTTTGCGGTCAGCCCCGCCGGGTTCCGAATGGTACCCGGCTCTTGATTTATTAATTTATACTTCGATAAGGCCCTGTTGTCAAGACGCAATTTTACTCACTGCGTCTGAAGTGGGCCTGAACAGTAAATGTTTTTTTTTCTGGAAATTCTGCGGGTTGCTCTTCGCCAACGTCTATTGAGGTTTTCGTTATCTTCCTGACGGTTATTTGCGTGACTTTATCATCGCTGACATAAATTTCAACGCTCCCAAACTTAACGCTTCCGAGGGCTTGCTCGATTTCATCGAGCAATTGGCGTTTTGTTTTATTATCCATTGGATAGTTTACTTAAAAGAAACCGGAATAATTTCTTTTTTACCGTCAATCTCTCCAACCTGAATCTTAATGTCATGATCACTGTCATTTATTGCAAGTCCAAGCCTGGTATTCGTTGTTGAAATAGCTTGAGCTTCAACCGGATCATTGTGAATATCCGGAGCAAACCACTCTTTCTCATTACCACCGACTGAGATTCTTAGATAATCGCGCGTATTAATTTGCAACCCTTGGTTTAAAGAATTTGCAATTTGTAGATTAATAATGAGAAACACTCGCCCCATAACAGAAGTTGCCTTCTGACCTTTAACTACAATTTGATGGCGTAACTCTGCTGACTTTATTGTATACGCAAATTCTCCAACTTTTTTACCACTCGAATCTTTGAGAGGAAATTTAAATTCGCGATTAATAGTTGTTGTTTTAATGCTGTTAACATCTGACGTTACAACTCCTTCAACGGCAACACCGGTCGCCTTTTTTATAAGCGCAAAAGCAATTAAAGCAAAAAAAGCAACGAGGATTACGGGTACTGCGACTCGGATAATTTTTTTCTTGTTAAACTGAAATCGTGGAAAGGATGCTGCGCTGAAAAATTTATTCATTGCAACTCTATCTTGGCGGCTTTCAGAAACAAATGACATGAAAAGTTCCTTAGCTCTTTCTTTTATTGCATCAACGGCATCAAAGACGGAATATAAAGTACTTGGGGCTGTGATTGTAGATGAAGACTTTTTTACTGCCATTTTAAACTGGGCAGTTTTTTAGTAGTCGAAATATATCAGACTGCCTTCTCCTTGTCAAGCACTCGTAATATTTTCCGTGTTCAGAATTTAAAAAATGGGAAGAGGCGGTTTAGGAATTCTTTAATTCTATCGAGGAATGACCTTTTTGTTTCTTGATTTTTTTTAATTGCTTTTTTTGCCTCTTCCGTTGCTTCTTTTTTATCATTTATTGAATCAGTATCAACGTTAACTGAAGTATTTGAACTTCCATTGCTTTTAACAGAAACGGAGCTCGAATTATTTGTGTTATTAATATGAACCTGGGTGTTCCCTTCATTTATATCAAGATTTCCATCCTCTGATGCGTGACATATACCGTTTATACATACCGTTGCTTTCCCGCCACCACCACTTGTTGTACATTTTCCGTTAATACAAGTCGTTGTCTGGCCGGAAGTTTGTTCGCTAACGTTGACACTGGAATCACCTGTTGACGTTACATTAACATTGGCAAAAACTGTTTGGGGGATGGATAAAAGAAGAATAGATGCAAACAATACTTTATTCATAAGACCTAGAATATACACCAACATTTTCCTTTTTGCAAACTCTCCTATTAACTAATTCGCGGGATATGCTTTAACAATCAGTCTTTTTTCATCGAAAAATCCGGAGCAAGTGAATAAGGTTAGGACTTCTTTTTTTGTAGGCGAAACCGTTGTCACATCGGCAGGATAAACGGATTTTATCTCACCTACTTTATATCTATACCAGCGATCCTTTGTAAATACATAGATGATATCATCCTTTTTAACGTCTTTTAAATTATAGAACAAACCAACTCTAGCATGTGCAAAAATAACAACATTTCCGCCTGTCCCCGGGTTTGAGGATCCATCACCATGAGATGCGGTTGTTTCTGAAGTTTCCCAATATCCGCCAATTATTCTTGCGTGCTTAACTGTCAAATCTATGTTCTCTTTTGGGATAAGTATGCGAGAAACATTCGATTCATTGTCGGTTTTTCTGAATTCGGAACTAGCAACAATCGGCTCGGTTTTTTGAATCGTAGTTTTGACAATTGGAACTTTATAAAGGAACAACAATCCCAAGATAACAAACAAAATTCCCGCAGCAGTCTGAATATTGTTAGAGGTAGGGAACTTTTTAGTGCTTGCCTTGAGCCTGCCTGCCCTGAGTATCTCGAATGGGTCGAATGGGTAGTTTCGTGTAGGTTTTTTTCTTTTTGTGTTCTTTCGTGTCTTATTGGGCATTTTTCCTTAATAGAGACGACCCCAATAAGAATGACCCGAATGCAGGAAGAAGTTTTATTAAATCTGACAATCCATTATCCCCGCTTGTCCCGGCAAGTCCCAAAACTGAACCGGATGAGCTGGATGAGCCGCCGCTAGATCCTCCTGTAGAACTTGAGCTTCCACCTGTTGAACTACCCCCGTCTCCCCCATCTGAAGTTTTTGCAGGAGTTGGCGTTGGTGTTTTTTTCGGTTTTGGTGTTGGCGTACAGTTACAATTAACAGTTGCGTTATTGGAATTTAGTTGATTGGTAATCGTTACATTTGACGTTGCGTTTCCTGTTGTGATACTGCCGTCACCAACTCCTCCGTTAATAGAATTACCGCCCGTATTTGCATTTGAATTAACATTATTGTTAACGTTTGCATTATTTCCCTGAGTAACGGTATTTGAGTTATTCTGATTAATCTGAACATTATTTGTAGAACCTGCGCCGTTTCCTGAAATTTGATATGTTTCGGCTGCTGCTGAATGCACAAGCACAACAAAAACTATTAATGGAAACAGAACTATAGAGGTTTTAATAAGAATTTTATTATTCATTAAAAAAATAACTGCCTTTTTATAGGCAGTTACGTTTCAGTAAGTCAGGATTCTATCCCATAACTTTACGTTTGTCAAGCACTTTTTTATTTATTCAAAACAAAACTCATCCTCATCCATAATATCTTATATTTATGGGCAGAGTAGTTGCGAGATTATAATACCGAATTTTCTAAATTACAATAGGCTATTGGGCTCGTCAAATTTTGCTATTTAATATTTTTTTGCTAAAACCACAAAGCCGCAATCGACAAAAACCTCCTCTAATAATTGACAGACGAACGGAAAATTTTGTTAAATAAGGTGTGGAGCAAAATTATACTCAAAGAAGCGGATCTATTTTATTCTTTGGAATTGTTGTTCTTTTAGTTTTATTCCTCATTAGATTCTTTAACATCTCCTACCCTGTTTCTATAACAAACCGAACAGTGTCAGGCGAGCTTTCAGTAGTAGGCGAGGGAAAAGTTGACGTTGTCCCCGATACTGCCGAGGTCTCGGCCGGTATTGTTGTTCAGGATGCAAAAACAGTCCAAGACGCCGAGCAGAAAATAAATGAGGTCAACAATAAGATTATAGCTGCTGCAATAGCGCTTGGTATTCCAAAAGAAAATATCAAAACCTCAAGCTATTCTATTAACCCTAATTATGGTTTCGGGCCTCCCGGTGTAAGTGCTACTCCGACCACTTACACGGGAAATGCGACAGTAACAATAAAAGTAAAAGACGCGAATAAAGTCTCGGGTGTAATTACTGCTGCCACAAGTGCCGGAGCAAATCAAGTTTATAATGCCGGCTTCTCAGTTGACGATCCTGCAAAATTCCGGGAACAAGCACGAGATAAAGCAATTGAAAATGCCAAACAACAAGCACAAAAACTTGCGAGTCAACTTGGAATTCGTCTTGGAAAGATTGTAAATATTGTAGAGTCAAACACCGGAAGTCCCATCCCGTTCATGGAAAAAAGTCTGGCGGCTCCCCTTGGCGGTGGCTCAGCCCCAAATATTGAACCGGGAACTCAAACGATTTCATCAACCGTTACATTATATTTCGAAAGGAATTGAGGTGATAAAAATTTGAAGATTCTTAAAAGTGTTCATCTGGAATGGTACGAAGCATTAGCTATAAAAGTTGCATTGCTTTCAATAGGTATTTTAATTGGAGCCACTTGGCCGGGTATTATTCACGACTGGTCGCTGCCGCTTCTAGTTTTGGCGATAGTAACATCAATTTATGCCATGCTTCACTCAATTAAATAAGCCGTAAGGTATTTAACAGGGTTGACAAAAGAATATTAATTGTTACATACTAATAAATATGCCAAGCACACCAAGTACAACGCCAAGCACTCACAGAAAAATTTGGATAATTGCGGCAATTCTTCTTGCATTTGTTGCAGGACTTTTAGTGTCAAGGGTCCGATACAAGCCGCAAATTACGGCAACTTTCAATATGGTACAGGACCAAACACAGGAAATCTCTGCTCTAAATGCTCGAATAAAAACGCTTGAAGATAAAATATTTCAATTCGAAAATCCAGTACCAGTAATTAAGAAGAAATAGCATCAAGAGACCCCGTTCAGTTCACATGAATGGGGCGGCAACCGTAAGTTTATCGGTGCCCAAGTCCGCCAAAGGCGGACAGATGCGTCCTGAGCGACCCCGCCTTGGCGGGGGAGTCGAAGGAAAAGCTTATGAAAGATTTTACTTTTACTTCAGAATCAGTAAGTGCAGGCCACCCTGATAAAATCTGCGATCAAATAAGCGATGCGATTGTTGACGCAATAATTTCACGAGATAAATTCGGTAAAGTCGCTGTTGAAACACTCGTCACCGAAAACCATATCACCTTGGCAGGGGAAGTAAATTCCCATGCAAAAGTAGACTTTGAAAAACTGGCAAGAGAGCAAATTAAAAGGCTCGGTTATGACGATCCTGCTTTAAAATTTACTTTCAACTCACCTGTTAACGTATTGATACACCAACAGTCTCCGGAGATTGCGGTTGGCGTCAAAAAAAAGGGCGCTGGAGATCAAGGTATGATGTTTGGTTTTGCCTGCCGCGAAACGGCCGAACTTATGCCTCTGCCAATCACTCTTGCACATAGATTAACACAAGCGCTCGATCAAGTTCGTGAGAAAAAAATATTACCTTATCTTCGGCCGGATGGAAAAAGTCAGGTAACAATTGAGTATAAAAACGGAAAACCGATTAGTATTTCGCAAGTCGTCATGGCAGTACCGCACAGCGAAAAAGTGAATATTAAAAATGTTAAAGAGGACATTTTTAAACAGGTGGTGAAACCTCTGCTTTTAGAGTTTGGTTTTAAAATAACTCCTAAAGATTTTGTCTTGAATGGAACCGGCGTTTGGCATTTCTCAGGACCGGCCGCCGACACGGGAGTCACGGGACGCAAAATTGTCGTCGATACCTACGGCGGATACGCCCGGGTTGGAGGAGGCGCTTTTTCAGGAAAAGATCCGACAAAAGTTGATAGGTCCGGCGCTTATGCGGCGCGCTTTTTGGCAAAAAATATAGTAGCGCATAAACTTGCGGATCGGGCCGAAGTAATGCTCGCCTACTTCATCGGCGCAAAAAAACCAGTCATGCAAGAGGTCGAAACATTCGGAACAGAAAAAAAATCTAGAAAAGTAATAAAGGATTTTATGGACAAACTCCTTGACACCTCTGTTGAGGGCATTCTGGAAGGCTTAAATCTGAGACGGCCAATTTATTTACGAACCGCCGCTTATGGCCACTTCGGCCGCCCCGAATTCCCCTGGGAAAAAATAGTCTAGAAATATTTATTCTTTGTACTATAATAGGTCTCGCAATGAAAAATACAATAAAGTGCGAGGAATGCGGCAACGAAATAGAAATCTCCCAGGCAATAAGGCACGAAATCGAAGAGCAAATAAAAGAAAAGGTTGTAAAAGAAGTTTCCGAAAAACAATCTTTCGAACTTACCGATCTTCAAAAACAACTAGAGGAGCAGAAGAAAAAAAATGACGAATTTGTTCAAAAAGAGCTGGAACTTCGCAAACAAGCAAGAGAACTCGAAGAAAAAGAAAAGAACCTGGAACTTGCAACGGCCCGGAAAATTGATGAAGAAAGAAAAAAAATCGAAGAGAAAATAACACAGGACGAAGAAGAGAAATATAGACTTAAATTTAAAGAACAAGAAGAAGAAAAAGAAAGCCTTAAAAGAAAAATCGAAGAGCTAAACAGGAAGGCTACACTTTCCGGAAGTCAACAGCTGCAAGGCGAGGCCCTGGAATTAGACTTTGAAGAAAAACTCCGGCAAACTTTTCCAAGCGACATGATTGAACCCGTAGGAAAGGGAGTCCGCGGCGGAGACATCCTGCAGGTGGTAAAAAACAATTTCGGTAAAGTGTCGGGCAAAATTTTATGGGAAACAAAACGCGCCAAATGGAGCCCTTCGTGGCTTGTAAAACTCCGTGACGATGCAAGAAGCTCGGAGGCAAGTATTTCCGTTCTCGTGACTGAGGAATTGCCAAAAGATATTAAGACATTTGGAGTTATAGACGGGGTTCTTATAACCGGGTATTCTTACACTCTTCCGCTCGCCTTCATTTTACGCCGACAACTTAATGCAATTTTTCAGGCAAAACAAACAACCGCGAATAAAGATGAAAAACTTGAAAGAATCTATATCTATCTTCAAAGCGATATGTTCCGCCACCATATTGAAGCATTTGTTGAAAGTGCCGTTGCCGACCAGCAAGATTTGGAAACGGAAAAGCGTTCTATGCAAAGGGTTTGGAAAAAGCGCGAAACGCAAATCCAGCGCACAATTGAAAACCTTACCAATATGTACGGCGAACTGCAAGGGATGATGGGAAATTCCCTGCCTGATATTAAAGCTTTGTCTCTGCCTAGCGGCGACGAAGAAGAAGGTGTAAAATAAAATTATGAAGGGGTTTGTCGGAAATATCGAACAGCTCTCGGAGGAAAATCAAAACTTCCGTAAAGTTTTATACACTGCAAAAAACAGCCAACTGGTTGTTATGAGCCTTAAACCCATGGAGGACATTGGCGAGGAGGTTCATACTCTCGACCAGTTCCTTAGAATTGAAAAGGGAACAGGCAAAACTATTCTTGATGGGGTCGAACATGAAATTTCTGATGGTTTTGTAATTCTTGTTCCGGCCGGCACTCGACACAACATTATTAATACGTCAAACGATCAGGAAATGAAAATTTATACAGTTTACTCGCCCCCAAACCACCTTGATGGTACGATCCACGAAACCAAAGAGGCGGCAGAAAAAAGTGAAGAACATTTCGACG
>JBGOVI010000004.1:0-23196 GCA_041478035.1 Patescibacteria group bacterium | reverse complement strand
TTTAGGGATGTCTGTTTCATCTATAATTTCTGAGAATTCATTTATTTACGACCCAACTTTTACAGACGAAAGTGCCCAAGACTTCCGTCTTCTCCACCTGAAACCTATATCGCGAAGAGAAGCTTATCAGGCAAACGTTGTCTACGGGATCAATTCCGAGTTTGGCTTTGATTATCTTCGCGACAACATGGTGGTTGAGGTGGACCAAATGGTTCAGACAGACCATTTTTATGCAGTTATTGATGAGGTCGACTCGGTTCTGATTGACGAGGCAAGGACTCCGCATATTATTTCAATGCCCGATGCGACTCCGTCACAAAAGTATTATGAATATGCCGGGATGGTGGGTAAATTGTCTTCCGACACCGATTACAAAATTGATGAAAAGTCTCGAACGGCTCATCTGACAGACCACGGAATAGAAAAAATCGAAAAACTATATGGAGTAAAAGATATTTACGAAAAAGATTTTGACACCGTCTACCATATTGAAGCCGCTCTTAAAGCTAACACGCTTTTCCACAAGGACCGAGACTACATTGTCCGCGACAATCAGGTTATTTTAGTAGATGAGTTTACCGGACGTTTACTTGAGGGACGACGGCTTTCCGAAGGCTTACATCAGGCGATCGAAGCCAAGGAAAATGTTGCAATCCAGCAGGAATCAAAAACTTTGGCTACTGTTTCTCTTCAAAATTATTTCAGAATGTATGAGAAGCTTGCCGGAATGACTGGAACTGCCGTGACAGAGGCCGAGGAATTTCAGAAAATCTACAAGCTTGATGTAGTCGTTGTTCCAACACACAAAGATATGATTCGGGAAGATCAAGGGGATCAAATATATAAAACGACGCGAGCCAAAGTAGCAGCCGTTGTTAGGGAAATCGAAGAAGCGTACAAAAAAGGACAGCCGGTTTTGGTTGGAACGACGTCGATTGACAAAAACGAGATTATTTCAGAATATTTGAAGCGAAAAGGGATAAAACACGAAGTCTTAAACGCCAAAAACCACGTGCGGGAAGCAATGATTATTAAAGATGCGGGTGCGCGCGGGGCAGTAACGGTTGCGACAAATATGGCGGGGCGTGGAGTCGACATAATTTTGGGCGGACAGCAGCCTTCAAAATTCGATTTAGTGTATGCAGGAAAAAGTGGCGAGAAAAAGTATGCTGACGACTTAAAAAAATGGGAAAAAGAACACGAGGAGGTAATAAAAACGGGCGGTTTGTTTGTAATCGGAACAGAGAAACACGAGTCGCGCCGCATTGATAATCAACTGCGGGGACGTGCAGGCCGCCAAGGAGACCCCGGAAAATCTATCTTCGTCGTTTCCTTGGAAGATGATCTTATGCGCGTTTTTGGAGGAGAGCAAATTTCAAATCTCATGACGCGCTTTAATTTCCCAGAGGATCAACCATTGGCGCACGGTCTTGTCTCGCGTGTAATTGAACAGGCTCAGGTGAAAGTTGAAGGGTTCAATTTCGAAATTCGGAAAAATTTGCTTGACTATGACGACGTTTTAAATAAACAAAGGGAAATAATTTATAAGATGAGGCAGGATATTGTTAGGAATCTTGAGAATATAGTTGACTTTGTGAGGAAAAAAGTTGAGGGGACAATTGTTAATCTTGTTCAGCTCAACTTGTATTCTGAAGCGAATCAGGATGGTCGAAAAGTAGTTATTGACGAATTTGCCACAATCATTCCGTTTGACGAGCATTCCCGGGAGCATTTACATAAACAGATTGAGCAATTGGATTCGCAGGATAGGGTTTCGGAATTATTAATAAATATCGCAAAACAATTAATTGAAGGTTGGGAAAAACAATTTGGCCGCGAGACGCTTGCGCGAATTTACAAAATGATTGCCTTATCAACTATTGATAATTTATGGATGGATCATTTGACTGCAATGGAGGATTTGCGAACGGGAATCGGTTTACGGGGGTATGGACAGCGCGACCCGCTGGTTGAATATAAAAATGAATCTTTTGGAATGTTTGAGCGGTTGGTGGGATCGGTTGACGATGAAATTGCCCACCGGGCGTTTCGCATAAACTTAGCCGAAGCGGCGCCGCAACAAGTTGCTGAGCCGGTTCGCCAAAACATCGAGATTAATCAGCCCGAGTCGGAGGTTTCAGACGCAAATCGCAAATTGCCAGTCGCAAGTCGAAAAAACGAAAAGCGAACAGCGAAAAGCGAACAGCCAAATGCCAAATTAGGAAGAAACGACCCATGCCCCTGTGGGGCAATTAATCCGGAAACGGGAAAACCTTATAAATACAAAAAATGCGGTATGATAAACGCCCCTTACCACAAAGGATAAAGAAGTGCTTGTCCTGAGCTTGTCGAATGAGAAAAAATGCCACTATCCGCAGACTTCAGCTTTAGAGTGATATTACTTGACATAAATCCGTGTGAGATGAAATAATCAACAGGTGGTAAAAAATAATAAGAAACAAGCCCTAAAAAAAAAGAAAAAAACACAAAAACCAAGCTTCGTAGGTACGGTTCAAGCTCTTCTACTAAATCCTAAAACCAGAATATTGATACTTATAGGGTTAATGATCGTATTTTTTTTGTCCGTTGGTTTTAGAATGTATTTTGCTAACTCCAGCTTTTTCCAGCCAAAGCAAAGCGCCAAACAAACCGACAATGCACATAACAATATAAATGTTAGACCTTCGGAGGAGGTTGTTAGTAATCAAAAACCATTACAATCAGATATTATAAATAAATCTCCAACAAATACTCCAACTTCTTTACCAATCCCGCCTACCTCTACGCCTGCTCCTCCAACTTCATCTCCAACTCCTACAGCTCCGCTGAATGTTAGTCCCGGTGAGGTTCAACAAATCTGCAATGCGCTAGGGGACGGAGCCTGCGACGCAGGTAATTTCACAGCTACTACGAAGAATGGCGCAGTATCCGTCATCTACAGCCGTTTTGGTAGTGGGTGTGCAACGTTCAATTTGCCAAGTGGTATGGTTGTCGCTTGGTACAATGACTCGTCGGTACCCGGCGGTCCTCCACATTGGACTCATATTGAGAATGGTCCGGAGACAACAGTTTCGCTTTGTTCTGCCCAATTCTACACCTCGCTGGATATACCCTCTCACAATAGGTACAGCTACTTAGTAGTGTCTCAAACGATAAAAAGTGTTATTATCTTGCCACTTCAGCTTGATTTGACGGGCTAAACTATCATTTTCAGTACCGCACAGAAATACTTTTCTCACAGTAAGTAGTGCTTCTTGAAAAAAAAGGCTGTTAATGGTATAAATTTTTTTATGAGCGAAGCTGATCTTTCCCAAAAAAATGTACCTCAAGAGCGTCCCGACGTTCCGAATACTCTTGCCGAACGCTACGCAAGCACACCAATGTTGAACGTTTTTTCTCCGAAGGCGAAAAATCTATTTGAAAGAGATTTTTGGATCACAATAATGAAAGGGCAAGCCGCTCTTGGTATGGATATACCCCAAAATGTAATCAGATCATATGTCAAAGTAAGAAATAATCTTGATTTAGAGTCTATAAAAAGAAGAGAAAGAACATTGCGCCATGATGAACAAGCTAAAATCCAAGAATTTAATGAATTGGCTGGGTATCAGGAAGCTCACAAAGGGCTTACCACTCGCGATCATGAAGATAATGTAGAGCAGTTCCAGTATAAAAGGGGTATGATGATTGTGAGAGATCATGCGGTTGCTACTTTGGTAAGATTTGGGAGATTAGCAGTTGAAAATGGAGCATTGGTAATGGCGGATAGAACACATCTGGGAGCAGCGCAACCTTCTCTTGCAGGTAAAATATTTTCAAATTTTGGTGAGGAAATGTTGATTGGGTTTAACAATCTTGAGACATTAATTGAAGAGTACCCTTTGAGGGGAATAAAGGGTGCGACAGGTACCCAAACTGATCAACTGCAGCTGTTTGGTGGAGATCAGGAAAAGGTTGACCAACTTGAAAAGAGAGTTGCAAGAGCGTTAGGTTTTAAAAATGTCTTAGGGAGTGTTGGTCAAATATATCCTCGATCATTAGACTTTCAAGTCACAGCTGCACTCTTCCAGATTATTACTGGTCCTTCAAGCTTTGCTGAGACTTCAAGAATGATGGCAGCAGCAGAGATTTTTACTGAAGGATTTAAAGAGGGTCAAGTAGGATCAACTGCAATGCCCCACAAGATGAATGCAAGAACATCTGAACGAATTAAATCGCTCAAGCGAGTAGTATTGGGAAATGTAATGATGATGGGACAAAATGCTGGAGAACAAGCATTTGGGGGAGATGTTACTGACTCTGCAGCAAGAAGGGTTGCCATGGCAGACTCATTTTTTGCAACAGATGGAATACTAGAAGCAGCAATGACAGTACTAGATGAATGTGGTTTTTATCCAGCTATGCTTCAGCGGGAGATGAATAGATATTTGCCATTTTTGACCACAACAAGACTCCTAACAGCCGCTATAAAAGAAGGTGTTGGAAGAGAAACAGCTCATGCAGTAATTAGAGACCATGCGGTCGCAGTGGCAATAAACATGAGGAAAAATGGAACTCAAGAAAACGATTTGCTAGATCGACTAGCTGCTGATACAAGGTTGGGAGTATCTAAAAAGGTACTTGCAGATGCTATCTCAGCACCCATTGAATTTGTTGGAAATGCCCCAAGACAAATTACTAAATTTGCCGGTCGAGTTGAAGCAATTAGAAGGAAATATCCTGAAGCAGCAAAATATAACCCTGAGCCTATTCTCTAATTTAAATAAAGCTAGTTTATGTGGTACCCTATTTGCATGACATTTCAAAAAATGCCATTGTCCAAACTTTCTCGCCATTTCATAATCTCATCTTTTAATAAGATTTGTTAGTTGATCCTCAAATGTAAAAAAGTCTTTTGACCTTAAGTTTCTTGGGCGCTTTAATGTATCATCAATAACCCTTTTGACTGTTCCCGGTGCCTGGGTTATAACTGCAATTCTATCGGAAAGCTCCAAAGCTTCTCGAATCAAGTGCGTTATTAAAATTACCGTAATTTTTCTTTTGACCCATATTTTCAGCAGCAAGTCTCTCAAAGTCTCTGCTGTAAACTCATCAAGAGAGGAAAAAGGTTCGTCCAGGAGTAGGGTGTTTGGATCGACTGCCAAACTCCTTGCAATCCCAACTCTTTGTTTCATACCACCCGATAATTCTTGAGGGTGTTTATCTTTAAATTCCTTTAAACCTATTTCAGCAAGCAGCTCATTGACGATTGTTTCTCGCCTATTTTTATCTATACCCTGCATCTTTAAACCAAATTCAATATTGGCAAATACATTTAAATGTGGGAATAATGCAAAGTTTTGGAAAACAAATCCGATACTTGGCTTCTCGTCCCATATTAAACTTCCCGACGTAGGAGTATCTAAGCCTGCAAGCAAGCGAAGTAACGTAGATTTTCCGCATCCCGACGGCCCAATTACGGTAAAGAACTCTCCTGTTTTCACTTCAAAATTCACATTTTCAAGAGCCGTAATTTTTTCTTTTTCTAAAGTGAATATTTTAGTTAAGTTTTTGACAGTTAGCATGATTATTGTTGTTGATATTTTGTACTCATATTTAAAAGTGGTAACCAGACGTATTTATTAAAAATGAAAAGAATTAACAAAAGAAGCAAGATTCCAATAATGAGAACCTGAGTTTGACCATTACTCCCGGCCTTTGTAAGGTATGTTCCAACGCCTGCGACATTGACAATAATTTCTGCGGCAATGAGTGTCTCCCATGCTTCTCCCCACGCAACTATTGATCCTGTGATTATTGCCGGAAATAACATTGGAAGGAGAACATATAAAATATATTTAATGCCTTTTGCGCCAAAGATTTTCGATGCTTCTGTTATATCTTGTTTTATCTGTTTCTGAGCAGTTATTAATGTAAATAAAATTGGCCATATCATTTCCAAAACCAAAATTATTATGACATCAAGCGACCCTTTCCCAAACCATACTATTAATAGTGGAAATAGCGCAAAAGAAGGGAAGCTCTGTAGTGCATCCAAGACAGGAACAAATACCGACTCAATCGCTGTTGTTGAAGTAACAAAAAGTACTGTCACCATAGCTACTGCCAAAGCAACAAAATAAGCAATTAGTACTCTGGCTGAACTCTCCAGAAATCCACCGAAAAATTGTTTTGCATCAAGTGTTGTAAATCCTAAAAACAAAATCAAGATAACCAAAAGTGCTGTGATAACTGCGGATATTTTCAGAATATGCTTTCTTTTCCGTATAGCCTTAATATTATGTGTATATCGCATAATTCATATTATAGAGTAATAAAGACTAAAAATAATAGGTTCTAATTCCGTCAATTGTGAGGAGCTGTGAGCTATTTGACTAGCTAAAGATTTATGCGGATTTTCGGGAAGAAGTCAACAAAAATAATCCAACCACAATCATTGGAACAGAAATAAGTGCGATATTTCGCGCATCGTTTGCGCCTGACACAGGCATTCCGCTACTCATAACTTTGCCGGTTGGTGTTGGAGTAATATTATCTCCTACCCAAGCACTCCACGGACCGCTTGAACAATCACTAACCGCCCTTACCTTAAAATAATATTTGACGGTTGGATCAAGATCGTTTAAGGTATATGTTACTGCTCCAGTTGATGTGCCATAGGCAAATGATACGCTATGTTGCTCAGCGCCTATTGCATTCCCATATACTATGACGTATTTGCTAACCCCGTTATTAACCGGAGTGAAAAAAAGTGTGGCTTGTGTCGAACTTCTGTCTATTTGATAAAGATTTGGTGCGTCAGTAATTGTGGTGCAATCCTGTGCAAGTGCTTTTGTTGCTGCATGTGGGCTAACGAAAAGTATAAATAGGAATAGGAATACAAAGTATAATATTTTAGGCGTGCGCATAATACAATCCCCCCCTAATAAAATAGTAAAAGGTTTTAATGTTGGATGCAATAGGGTAATCTAACTCTTTTCTCTTGCAAGCCATTTTTCGGCTTCTTCGATTGCGCGGCGCATAAAACTAACCGCCTTAACAGGATATTTTCCAATTGCCGTTTCCTCAGACAGCATGATGGCATTTGAGCCGTCGAATACAGCATTTGAAACGTCAGAAATTTCTGCAATGGTGGGTTTTGGATTTTCTACCATTGAAAGTAGCATTTCCGTCGCAGTTATTAAAAACTTGCCCGAAGCAAGAGCTTTTCTAGTGAGATCCTTTTGCAATACGGGTATTTTTTCAATTGTTTCTGCTTCCGAAAGGTCTCCACGCGCAATCATAATTCCATCTGACGCTGAGAGAATCGAGTCTATATTGCCAACCCCCTCAACCGTTTCAATTTTGGCAATAACATAGGACTGGTTGGATTTTTCTTTGACTTCTTTGATTTGTTCGGCATTATTAACAAAAGAAACAGCAATCATATCGAGCTTATTGTTCAGAAAGTATTCGAGCTTTGAAAGTTCTTTAATATCGTAGATAACCTTTACCTCATGGGCATCCGAACAATTCTTCAAGTTATTTAATATTTGATTGTACTGTTGATAGTCACCGTAAGCACTATTGATTCTAATAAAATCAACTCCTTCGGCTATTAATTTATTAAATATTGAAGCATCGAGCGTTGCGGGGCCAATCGTCGCAATAATTTTCGTCTTCCTATTCACTCAATTATGATAGCATAGTTAGGCTATCTTATTCCTGTGGGTTTTATTTTGGGCTCCGGCATTCCTTCTGCTGTCGCGCGCTCTTGTTCTACAACTCTCAGTCTTTGCTCGGAGTTTTCAACAAGAACTTTCTCCTGTTGTTTGCGTCCGTCAATATTAACCATTGATTGTAGATAGTCTGAATAGTCTGGGAGAAGACTCGGTCTTCTTTCTTGAGTCATATAGATAAATACTAAAGCATGCACTTATTAATTGTCAAATTTTATAATAAACTTTACAAAACTTGAAAATATGTTAAAATTTAAACACTAAACGCATGATTACGGTACCGGAGGCTTCGAAAAAGATTATTGAGAGGTCGCGCTACCTTTCCGAAGCCATTTCGAAAGGCATAATTAATTATTCTTCCCTTGCGAGATATATCAAGCCCGAGATAGAGCAAATGTTGATCAAGAAAGTCTCAAATGCCTCAATTATCATGGCTTTGGCAAGACTTGAATCTGAATTTAAGCCCAAATATCAAAGCCCAAACATTTTTAAAGTCGCACCTGAGATAAGTGTTCGGTCAGGTTTCACGTATGTCTCACTGTCGAACAAAGATGCGGTAGGCTTATCCCTACTTCTGCTGCGAGAGATAGATGAAAAATCGCTTTACTTTAAGACTATCGGGAGACGTGAAACAACTCTCGTCTTAAGCCACGATTTATTCGAGAAGTATAAATCCGCAATCCAGAGCAAACATGCTATTGAAATCAGGGAAAAAGTTTGCGCAGTAACTATTTATTTGCCGGATGAGGCAATTAAAACTTCCGGAATTTACTATTTTTTCCTTAAATCGCTGGCTTGGGAGGGAATTAACATTTTGGATTTAATCTCAAGCCCTCACGAGCTGATTTTATTAGTTGAAGATCAAGACTCTGAACGCACCTTCTCCATCATCAAATCCCTCTTTACGAACTAAAATTTTCATTGACCTACTTCATTTGTTATTATTAAAGTAATGGCAGATAGGAATTCGAATACTTATCAAAAGCTCAGGGATAAATGGATTGCCAAGCATAAAGATTTGCAGGAGGCGTTTTGGGCGCGGCATGGGGATACCGTACACGAATTCGTAACAAATACCAAAAATTTTGCAATAGGTTCGGTTTCAGCTCTCATGATGCTTTCAGGCCCTGCCACAAACTTACTTGCGCCTCCCCATTCTTTGGCAGCTGTCGAAACTAAATTACCGGTTGATAAGTCTGTATTTCTTGTTTCTGATTTATCGAATGTCATTCCGCGGGATGTTCGCCCTTTAACAAACGAAGAAGAAAGTTCGGTTGGAACAATTTTAGCGCGCGACTTTGGATTTCCGGTGGCCGCCGAGTTTAACGGCATTCGTTTAAACCGTTCGTACGGACTTATTGGTGCCGAACAGCACTTGGCCAGATATCCAGGGGACAGTATGAGTTCACATTTCGGTAACGAACAGGATGCGGTTAAGTTCGCTTCTTCCGGGATGGCTCCTGGGCTGGGGGGGTGGGGATATTTTGCGCGTTCGGCTCAGGAGATGACAAACGAAGAATCGGACCGCGAAAAATACTACATCGCGGTGCAAAGCTTTTTGGCGCCCGGGTTTGCCGAGCACACAGGCGAATACATAAAATTCTTTAAATTCCGCAAAATGTTAGTCGTGAATCCTCAGAACGGCCGAGCAATTGTGACCGTAATTGGAGACGCGGGGCCTGCCGAGTTTACGGGAAAACACCTAGGCGGTTCGCCCGAAGTAATGCGCTATCTTGAGCGCGTTGATGGATCGGGCCGCGGTCCTGTTTTGTATTTTTTTATCGACGATCCGGAGAATAAGGTGCCACTCGGGCCAATCGAGGAGAAGTAGTATCATGTATCTATGGTGAAACATTTTTATAGTTTTATAGTTGAGACAGACTCGCTCTTTCTTGAAATCGATTCACTTGCGATATCGACTTCCGAAAAAGAGCACCTGAAGTCGCTTGCCGAATCTCATATTCATCATTCAATTCTTGATTCGATTATGTCCGAACTCTCTTCCGACGACAAAAAATTGTTTCTTTCACATTTAAATACAAAAAATCATGAGAAAATCTGGAATTTTTTGCACGAAAGAATTGCGGATGTTGAAGAGAAGATAAAAGAAGCAGCCCACAAAATCAAAAAAGAATTACACAAGGATATTAAAGAAGTAATAAGTTAGGGTTTTCTATTCTTCTCTTTTTCGATGCGCTCTGAGATGGTCTGAAGTTTATCGCGAACGGCGCGATCTAAGTCAACGTTTGCCGAAACAGCAAGCTGTATGAGAGTTATTAGGACATCGGCGAATTCCTGATACATGCTTCGCTTGTCAAATTTTTCAAGCTTGGCTTTTCTTTGGAGTTTTAATATCGATAAAATATCGTTGCATAATTCGCCGACTTCTTCATTTAGTTTAACTGTCCTCGTCAAGATTTCTTTTTCGCGGGGTGAATTGAGTGAGTAGTCGACTTTTGGAGTATTAAGCTTTTTTATGCGCTCTTCAAGAGTTTTTAAATCCATAAGCTGATTGTATAATATAATATAAGAAATGGCTAGTTCGAAAATTAACAAAGACAACGTGTTGGAAGGTGAAATTGTCCAGACAGAGTGGGATCTCAAAAAAATTGGGGCAGGACTGCTTGTTGCCGCACTTTTATTTATTGCGGGAGCGTACATTTTATTTCCGAAAGGCGGTTCAAATTTCAGTACCGATACACTCGGCGCGTCAATAAATGCTTCACCAACACCGCATTTGCCAAACAAAGAAGACGTACAAAACATAATAATGAATGCTAAGGACGCGCTTTCAGAAATCACGGCTGACAATCTTACTTCCTCACAAGCCGCTATCCAAAAGGTTATTTCAGATCTTCAAGGTCTTCAGGGTCAAAGCGGAGCAGTAGGTGTATTTTGCAATTTAGTCTGCAAAAAGTAGTAAAATCGTCTCTTATGAATGATTTAATTGAACGGGCAAAAATTTTACTCTCAAAAATTGGTGTTGAGGAGAAAGTGGCTCGCATTAAGAAAATCGAAGCCGAGTCGACTGCGCCTGATTTTTGGAAAGATAGTTCGTCCGCCACAAAAAAGATGAAGGAAATGGCGGCGCTTGCAAAAGAAGTTGAAGACGCCGAAAAACTTGCGCAATATATTGAGGCGAACAATACAACCGGCTTGAGTTCGCTTTTGTCCGAAATGGAAGTTTACCTATATCTCTCAGGGCCATACGATAAAAACAACGCCATTTTGACTATCCACGCGGGGCAGGGAGGCGCAGACGCTATGGATTGGGCCGAGATGCTGTTCAGAATGTACACTCGATATTTTGAGAGAAAAGGATGGCAATTTGAGGTTGTTGATCAAACGGCAGGAGAAGAGGCAGGAATTAAAAGTGCTACGATTACGGTTGAGGGCCAATTTGCTTATGGTTATCTTAAGGGCGAGCAGGGAACGCATCGATTAGTTCGCCTTTCGCCATTTAACGCTGACAAACTTCGTCATACATCATTTGCGCTTGTTGAAGTTCTGCCCGAAGTTGAAAGTTCGGAAACCGAACTAAAAGAAGACGATCTTGAGTGGGAGTTTTATCGCGCGTCATCTCACGGTGGACAAAACGTCCAGAAAGTTTCGTCTGCTGTTCGTTTAAAGCATAAACCTACCGGCATCACTGTTTCTTGTCAGACCGAACGTTACCAGGCGCAAAATCGCGAGTACGCTTTAAAATTATTGAAAGCAAAATTATGGGCGCGCGAGCAAGAAAAGATCGCCGAACATGAAAAAGAATTAAAAGGAATTTACAAACCGGCCTCCTGGGGTAATCAAATCCGCTCTTACGTTTTACACCCCTATCAAATGGTCAAGGACCTTAGGACAAAAGCCGAAACAGGCAATACCCAAGCAGTTCTAGATGGCGAGATAGATTTATTTATCGACGCAGAACTAAAATCCAGCAACTAGCATCTAGCCATTAGCAAATAGTTTATGAAAAAACAAAACATAACAGAAGGGGAGCGAAGCCGGGCTCCACATGGTGCCCGGAAGCATTTTACGGCATCGGTTTGGATCCTAAGTTCGGGAAATTCAACAAACTCCCAACACACGCCGACGCAAAGGTAGTAGTTGAAGAGTTGATGTAGTAGAGTCATAGGAATAAGCTGTAAAGAATAACCCGAGTTTTTAACTTTTTTTATCTTTCATTGACAGTTAATAAATAAATATCTTAGTATTAATTTATACCGGCTGTCTGAATGACCGATACAAGACTATATGGGACAGATTTCAAGGAGATACTTACATAAAAAGTTGGAAGATAAAATGTTTGAGTTGTTATTTAATTCTTTGGCAAAGCTTTCACATAGGTCAGAGATTGAGAAATTTCTTTTTAGTCTGATTAGCCCTTTTGAGAAAACGATGCTTGCAAAAAGACTCGCCATCGCTATTCTACTAGCAAAAGGATATACGCAGGAAGAGATTAGAGATATTATGAAAGTATCCCGCGAAACAGTTTCACGAGTAAGTATGGCAATGAATTATAGAGGAGAGGGATACGAATTAGTTATAAAAAAGGCTTTAGATAAAGAACAGTTTGAGGAAATATTCGGTAGTTTACTAAAGGAAGTTGCCTCAGTGTTTTCTTACTCTGGCTACAGAAAGTCGCCGGGCATCGATTCCCCGAAAAAATCAAACAAAACGCCACTCGGTTAAGATTTCAGTTTGTTCCGAATTGGAAATTGGTAGTATTTGAGATTTGAAATTCCGTGCGGAGCACGGGTGGGGTTGCCAAATGGGGGGAAATATGGTTTACTTATGGTATGGAAGAGAAGCAGGAAAAACCTGAAATTATCCATGATTTTGACGGATCTTCCAAGAAAAAAAGTCAGATTTCAGGTTCGATTCCTAATACAATAAATACAGCTATGAGTTCAAGTAAACCACCTATCGCCCTGTTCGTAATATTACTAGTTTTGGGTATTGGAACCGGCTTTCTTGTCGCAAAATTAAAGGGTTCATCAACGGTTGCGACAATTGGTTCAAATGGTAAGATTCAAACACAGGCTATTCAGAAGGGTCAAATCTTTGGTTCAAAAGACGAGAAAACATTCAAGGATAACGCTGAAGGAACTCTCAAGGAAGGCGGAATTGAGGGTGAAGGGGCATTTCATTTGGAGCGCCCTGGAGGAGTATCGCAGAATGTATACCTGACTTCATCCGCCATTGATTTATCCGCATTTGTTGGAAAGAAAGTCAAGGTTTGGGGAGAAACAAATGCCGCGCAAAAAGCAGGATGGTTAATGGACGTCGGCAGACTTCAACTATTATAAATAGCTGAAAATAGTTAAATAGCTTAATGGTTAATATGAACTTATTTTGCACTAACTATTGTAACCATTTAGCCATTTTAGCTATTAAATACTATGATCGTATTCCAGAATGTAACAAAAAAATACGGTACGGCAGATCCTGTTTTGGCAGGTATTAATTTTATTATTGACAAAGGCAACTTCGCCTATCTGGTTGGGCCTACCGGATCCGGTAAGACCACAATTTTCAGGCTTATTATTCGAGATGTTATTCCGACAGAGGGTACAATAGCCGTAGGTGATTTTGAGGTTGATAAAATCTCGAAGTCAAAGGTCCCGCATCTGCGTCGCCGAGTGGGAGTTGTATTTCAAGACTTGAAACTCCTTGCCGACCGCACAGTTGCAGAAAACGTCATGCTGCCTCTTGATTTTGCCGGCATGAGTGAAACCGAAGCAAAAAGACGCGCCGAGGAGATTTTAATTGAGGTTGGACTTGGAGACAAAAAGGACCATTTTCCCGCCCAACTTTCAGGCGGCGAGAGCCAGCGTGTTGCTATTGCTCGGGCTCTTGTTTTTAACCCTGACCTTATTTTGGCAGATGAGCCAACGGGAAATCTCGATACTAAAACTTCTTTTCAAATCCTCGACCTTCTAAAAGGTATCAACAAAAAGGGAACAACTGTATTTATGGCAACTCATGATGATAAACTAATAGGGCAGGAGGATCGAGTAATTGTTCTTGAGAGCGGTAAAATAGTTGAGGATCGTAAGCCCGCAGTTAAAAGTTCGCATAAAGAAAAAAAAGAAGAAAAGACAGAAAAGACCGATAAGATAAATCTTGAATCTCTTGCAAAAAAATAAATATGGTAAGTACAGTCTCAAAATACATAAGAAGATCTCCGTATCAAGCGTTGTCAGCAGCGGCCATCATGAGCCTTACTTTTTTTACAATTTCAGTTTTTGCTCTCCTGACGATTCTTTCAGTTCGTTTTATTTCGTATTTTGAGTCGCGTCCTCAACTCACGGTTTTTTTTAAGGATACTGCCTCACGCTCCGATATCTCAGCACTTGAGAACAAGCTTAAAGATACTGGGAAAACCTCGACTGTTACCTATGTTTCAAAAGAGGATGCACTTAAAATCTACAAGGAACAAAATAAAAGCGACCCAATACTTTTGGATCTTGTGACAGCAGACATTCTGCCCGCATCAATTGAGGTACAGGCAAAGCAAGCGCAGGATCTTACGAGTCTTGCTGGAATTGTGCGCGGGTCGCCGCTGATTGAAGAGGTGGTTTTCCAGAAAGATATTGTTGATACTTTGGTTTCGTGGACTGCAGCTGTCAGGAAAATTGGCCTTGCAGTTGTTGCAATTTTAATAGCTGTTTCAACGCTTATGATAATAACTATCATTGGAATTAAGATCACAGTTCGCCGCGAGGAGATTGAAACAATGCGACTTTTAGGCGCGTCAAACTGGTTTATCCGCGCGCCATTTTTGCTCGAGGGAGCCTTTTACGGATTAATAGGGTCTCTTGTTGGTGGGATGATAAGTATTGGACTGTTTTATTATTTCGCGCCAAATCTTGAGTCATTTTTGCGGGGAGTTGCAATCTTTCCGTTGTCGCCTCTTATCATGGGCGAGCTTTTGGTTATAGAAGTTATAATTGCTTGCGGTCTTGGCATGTTTGCAAGCTACTTGGCAGTACTCCGATACTTAAAATAATATTCAATGGCTAAATGGTTAAATGGCTACATAGCTAAATTATCTTTCGCAATTCTTGTTCTATTTCTTTTTTTAATGCTAGGCAGAATTGTTTTCGCGCAAACTGAAACCCCAACGCCTACGCCGACAAGTACACCTGATAATACCGCTGCCATTTCAGATCTCCACAATCAAATAAAACAATATGAAAATAAAATTTTCGATCTCCAAGGTCAGGAGAAGACACTTTCAAGTCAAATAGGTGTTATGAATAATCAGATAAAACTTACAGAGTTGCGCATTGCCTCAACAAAAAAACAAATAGAGAGTCTTGGAAAAGATATAAATATAGCAAAAGATAAAGTAGCAACCCTTCAAGAAAATATAGATAAATCAACAAAGTCGCTAATTGCAAGGATTGCTGCAGTTTATCAAGGGGGGCGAATAGCGCCGTGGGAGATATTTCTGGCGGCAAATAATATTCAGGATGTATTTAAAAAATTGACATATCTCAGAATTGTACAAATATATGATAAGAAAAAAGTTTATGCCGCCGAGCAGGCAAAAAACGATTACGCCAATCAAAAATCAATTTTTGAGAATAAAGAAACAGAAGCAGAAGCTTTAAATAAAAAACTAAGCGATTATACTTCTCAGCTGGATCAGGAAAAAGGTACCAAGCAGACGCTTTTGTCGCAAACTCAGGGAAATGAATCAAGCTACCAAAGACTTCTCGCTGCGGCACAAGCGCAGCTCGCAGGATTTTCAAGCTTTACGGCTAATCAAGGAGGAGCATCACTTCTTTCGGGACAAACAAGTTGTGATGATTGGGGATGCTATTATAACCAGCGCGATACCCAATGGGGTGCGCTCGCGCTTAACGGAACACAATATACAATTGCATCGGATGGATGTCTTGTTACCTCAATGGCAATGGTCCTGACGCATTATGGACATCGCGGCGCAACACCAATATCGGTAAACTCAAATCCGGATAACTTTGCTTCATATTATCCCGCTTACCTTTTGTATACTATTCACGCAGATGGCGCGACAGCTCAGAGAATTGGTGCCTCAATTGATTCGGTTTTATCAAGCGGAGACCCCGTAGTTGTTGGTGTCCATGCATACGGAGGAACTCATTTTGTGGTATTGACGAGCGGGTCAGGAGGAAACTACAAGATGCGGGACCCATTCATTCCAAATGGAAAAGACATAAATTTTACCGATCATTATTCTGTTGGGAGCATTTACGAAATCAGTCGAGTTGTTGTAAATTAATCCTGATTGAACTGCATATTATCTTTCTGCTAGACTCAGAATAATGTTCCAAAAGTTTTTGTTGGCACTGTTTGTCTTTCTGATTTTCATATCTTCGGCAAATAAAGCTTTTGCGGCCTTTTCATTAAGCATCTCAAGCATCAACCCGGACAGTATTTCCACCAAAGAGCAGGAGGTAACAGTAAACGTAAGCATAAATGATTTGCCGAGCGAATCTTATTTCCGGATTGCTTGGCAAGAATCTTCGGGAGACACGTATTTTGGATATATGAAAAACAATAATGGCGATTGGGTTAAGATAGAAACCACTCAAGATTGCAAAAATTACTATAAAGTCGCAGACCTAAACACAGCGTCGCTAGCATTAACAACAAAATTTGGTGAAGAAAACACAGTAAATAGCGGGCACTATCTTTTGAAAGTAAGACGTTATACTGCCAGCTGTTCTTCAAATACAGACAGCGATCCGATTTCAATACAAGTAAACATTCCAACCCCAACCCCGATACCTTCGAATACGCCCACGCCGACAAAAACTCCCACTCCGACAAAAACCCCGACGCCTGCTCCGAGTTCGACGCCTACGAAAACACCAACCCCGAGTCCTCTTAAAACACCTACGCCCACTAAAAAAATCGATCCCACCCCTACGGACAATCCAAATTCGGATTTAAAACTTGCATCCGATACCAATAATGATATTTTTAAAAAAGAGTCGCCTACGCCATCCGAGAAACCTAAGGCGGAAGTTTTAGGCGCATCAACTGGTAATACGCCCATTATTTTTATAGGCCTTGGTTTGATATTTATTACGGCGTGTGGCATACTAGCCTACTTTCAATTCGGAGATAAACTTTTTATATGGAAGAAGAGTTCGTAACCCATTCGGCCCGCGAAACCGAAGAAGCGGGTTCGCGTTTCGCCACTAACCTAAAATCAGGCGACATAGTCCTGTTAACCGGCGAGCTTGGGGCAGGGAAAACTACTTTTGTTCAAGGCGTTGCCCGAACCCTGAATGTTAAGAGCCGCGTGATTTCTCCAACTTTCGTTCTTGTCAGAAAACACCGCGGGAAGATCGATCACAAAAAAATAAACATGTATCATATTGATCTTTACCGACTTGAAGGATCATTCGATATCAAAAACTTAGGGCTTGATGATATCTTCGAAGACGTGAACGGGATTTTTTTAATTGAGTGGGGAGAAAAACACGAAAATCTGAGAGCAACATATGAGGTGGGGATCGAGGTTTTAAATAATGGCGAACGCAAGATTCGAATTCAAACAAATGAATAAAGATTTAGAGAAGGCGGTTGGAATTGTAAGAAAGGGTGGGATTATAATTTTCCCAACCGATACGGCGTTTGGGATTGGCTGTAGGATTGATGATGAAGAGGCAGTTCGCCGTTTGTTCAAATTAAGAAAAAGACCACGCGATAAAGCTGTCCCGGTTCTTGCCTCATCGATTAAGATGGTTGAAGAGTATATAGAAAAAATCGAACCCGACGTTCGAAATCTCATGAAAAAATATTGGCCGGGAGGATTGACGATAGTTTTGAAATGCAAAAAAGGAAAAATCCCGAGTTTGGTTCGTGGAGGCGGAGATACAATTGGGTTTCGAATTCCCGCGCATCAAACCGTTCGGGAGTTTATAAAGAGAGTCGGGGTGCCGATTCTTGGCCCGTCAGCAAATTTCTCCGGCGGGCGAACGCCGTTTGATATTTACGAACTTGATCAAAATCTCGTTCGATCAGTCGGCTATGTATTACCCGGTCGATGTACAACTAAAAAACCATCAACCGTCCTAGACGTAACCAAAAAGCCTTGGAAATTACTTCGCCGAGGCGCAGTAACAATTTAACAATGAAACAATTTAGTAATATTCTTTATATAGATACGCGTGATAATAAACAAATTATTGTTCATTTAAAAACAAATAGTGGTATGTTCGAAGAGAAATCGATTGCGAACAAGAATAAGGCGCAGGCGGCGCTCCCTTTGATCGAAAGAGTTCTAAAACGTGCCAAAATCAAGACTTCGGATATAGACGAAATTAAAGTTGAACGTGGCCCCGGGTCGTTTACGGGCCTTCGTGTTGGAATTTCAATTGCAAACACACTCGCGTTTAGTTCGCAAGTTAGAATAAATGGGAAAAAGTTGGGAGAGATAGAATTGCCGGAATATTAAATTAAATTGACCTAATTAACCTAATTATACTAATTGACCTAACTAAATTCCAAGTCCTAAATCCCAATTGGGTAATTGGTATTTTGGGAATTAGTTAGAAATTAGAGCGCTTAGAAATTAGGAATTTATTCTGATATGCTATAGATATGTTAAATTTCTTGCGGCACTTACTGACTCCTCATCACACCAATAATCATCGTGCTAAGATCCTTCATAACTCGAGCCTTTTTTTACTCCTTATTTTTCTTCTTCTCGGAAGTTTCTTGATAAATTATTTTCAACACGCAGCGCCTGAAGTTCTTGGAGTTTCATATTCAATTTCTGAGAACGATTTACTGAGTCAAGTTAATAAAGAGAGGCAAGATAGAGGGTTAAACGCACTTTCGCTAAATTCGGAGCTTGATGATGCTGCAAGACGCAAAGCAGCCGATATGTATTCAAAAAACTATTGGGCTCACTTTGCTCCCGACGGGTCAACCTCGCCATGGCAATTTATTCGCGATGCCGGATACGGCTATATGTTTGCCGGAGAGAATTTGGCAAAAGGTTTTACAGATTCAAGTTCTGTAGTAACCGCGTGGATGAATTCACCATCGCATCGTGACAATATACTCTCAGATAAGTATCGCGACGTTGGTTTTGCAATTGTTCCGGGGACCTTGTCCGGCGAGGAAACGGTTTTGGTGGTTGAAATGTTTGGTGCCCGGCAGTCACAAACTCTTGCTGCGGTTACAAAGGTTGCCGCCGCCGCACCTGCTTCACCAAGCTCGGAGATAGTGACCGAGATAAGTCCGACACCTGTGCCACAGCTCGTTATTACCAAAGAGGCATCGCAAACAGCCGTTATAACACACCCCAAAATTGACGCATCAGTCACGTCTCGCGCAGCATCAACCGTAGGACTTTCCTTCTTGGCCTTTGCCTTCGTCATGGATTTATTAATAGTTGAGAGAAAGAAAATTCCGCGTGTTGTAGGACATAATTTAGATCACGTAATATTGATATTGTTGTTCTTGTTATTTATTGTACTTAGGAATGGCGGGGTAATAATATGATAATTGCACGAATTCCACACGAATTATATTATCTTTTTGAACTTTTGGTTTTAATCGCGGGATTTTATATAATTTTTCTCCTATCGTCTAGCTTTTATCTTCAGGCCGGAGCGCTAGTTTTGGTACTCATTTTTTATACTATTTTAGGCATTCTCCACCACGAGATCCACCACGCCCTGAGGCGCAAAATTGTGATAGAATACATACTCGTGAGCCTTATGATTTTGGCTGTATTTATTTTCTTGAATAATCACAAATTATGAAGGGCGTAATACTTGCGGGTGGCTTGGCCACAAGACTTAGACCTCTGACATGGGTTACAAATAAACATCTTCTTCCGGTTTATAACAAGCCCATGATTTATTACCCGCTTGAGGCTGCAAAACGTGCTGGAATTGAAGAAGTTCTTCTCACGAGTTCCTCTGATCATTCGGGAGACTTTGAAACACTATTAAAAAGTGGAGAGGAGTTTGGTCTTAAGCTTCTTTATGCAGTTCAAGACAATCCCAAAGGTGGAATCTCAGAAGCTATCCTTCTTGCAGGTGAATTTGCTGCTGGTGAGAAGATTCTAGTATTATTGGGAGACAATATTTTCAATTTTGATCTTGCAAAGACCCGGGAAAAGTTTGAAAAGGAAGGAAAGGGCGCTGTAGTATTTGGGGTGCGCATGCCTACTGAATCAAAACAGTATGGAGTAATTGAGATGGATTCTGACGGGAAAGTATTGTCAATTGAGGAAAAACCGGAAAATCCAAAGTCTAATATCGCCCAAACCGGAATTTATATGTATGATGAAACAGTTTTCGATAAGATAAAAAATCTATCGCCGTCGGCACGTGGAGAGCTTGAGGTGACGGATTTAAATAATATGTATGTTAAGGAAGGTACAATGATGTGCGAGATAATTGATTGGTGGATTGACGCAGGGACTTCGCATGATGAATTACTCCGGGCAAACAACATGGTCGCCGAAAAAGTAAAAGCAGGCGAACTCTAAACTTTATGAAACTATTAGTTACTGGTGGCGCTGGATTTATAGGATCGAATTTTATTCTTTATTGGATAAAAAATCATCCGGAAGATAAGATCGTAAATTTCGATAAATTGACTTACGCAGGAAATCTTGAGAATTTGAAGGATATCGAACAAAATCCAAACTACAAATTTGTCCACGGAGATATTACAAATGCAGACGAAGTTGGTTCGGTGATGAATGAAATTGATATTGTTGTTCATTTTGCTGCTGAGAGCCACGTTGACCGGTCAATCCACGATCCCGCGCCTTTTGTTATGACAAATGTAGTCGGAACACAAATGCTTTTGGATGCGGCATTAAAGTCAAAAGTCAAAAGATTTCATCATATTTCAACCGACGAGGTTTTTGGTGCTCTTGATCTTGATGATCCGAACAAATTTAATGAACGAACACCGTATGACCCCAGAAGTCCCTATTCGGCAAGCAAAGCCGGTTCAGACCATATGGTTCGCTCGTATTTCCATACATACGAACTTCCGATAACCATTACAAACTGCTCAAACAACTTTGGTCCTTACCAATTTCCCGAAAAAATTATTCCTCTTGCTATAACAAATCTTTTGGAAGGAAAAAAAGTCCCGATTTATGGTGACGGCCTGTACGTTCGAGATTGGTTATATGTTGAAGACCACGTCAAAGCAATCGAAAGGGTTCTGCAAGATGGAAAAGTCGGCGAAACATATCTCGTGGGAGGGTTAACAGAGGACCTGCCTGCCGGCAAGGCAGGCATTTCGAATCTTGAGATTGCTAAGAAAATTATTAGTATCCTTGGGAAATCGGAAGACATGATCGAACACGTTGAAGACAGAAAGGGACACGACAGGCGCTATGCGGTTGATTGGTCGAAGATAAAACAGGAATTAGGATGGCAGCCCCAGCATAGTTTTGACGAGTGGCTCGCAAAAACAGTTGGATGGTATAAGCAAAATGAATCGTGGTGGAAAAGAATTAAACATAAATCCGCATGAAAATAGCACTCACCGGCGCGACGGGTCTTGTTGGATCACGATTTTTTGATCTTCTCAAAAGCCGCTATGAAATCGTTCCACTGTCCTCATCATTCGGTGTTGATATTACCGATAGAAATAAGGTTCGCCGCTTTCTTGGAGATGCGAACCCCGCACTCATTGTTCATTTGGCCGCAAAAACAAACGTTGATGCCTGCGAAGAAGATAAATCCTCAGATTTACAAAAGCTTGAGAAAGATAAAGTTTTACAAAACGGTAAATTATCACTTGAAAATCTGGATTTTACATCTTGGAAAGGATCAAAGTCTGCGTTTGGAATAAACGTTGTCGGGACAAAAAATCTTTCTGATTATGCCGCGGAAAAAAGCTTAAAAATGATATATGTATCAACAGACTTTGTATTTGACGGTGAAAGCAATAGGCCCTATACAGAAGAAGATAAACCAAATCCTATTGATTGGTACGGACATACTAAATTTTGGGGTGAGCAAGCGATAGCTGGAAACGGTTTGATTGCGAGAATTTCTTATCCTTATGGTTTTAAAAGTAATATCAAAAAAGATATTATATGGATACTCGCCGAGCTGCTTTCAGAAAAGGATTCAGTTCAATTAGTTATTGATCAAATTATTACGCCTACGTTTATTGACGATATTGTACACGCCATTGATTTTCTGATCGATAAAAATGCTCAAGGATTATTTAATATAGTTGGGAATAACTTCTTATCGCCATACGAAATAGGCATCGCAATTGCGCGGGAATTTGGGCTTCGAGAATTAAAGATTGAGACTACTACACGGGCCAAACTTTATCGCGGAAGGGCGCCTCGTCCCTTTAAAGTTGAGCTTAAAAATGATAAAATTAAAGATCTGGGATTTAAAATGACAGATTTTTTTGACGTGCTCAAAAAGATAAAATGAAAATAACTTTTATAGGCCATGGATATGTAGGACTCGTTTCGGCTGCGGTTTTTGCTGACTTTGGTAACACAGTATACGCTATAGGTCATACAAAAGAGAAAATAGAAAATCTTAAAAAAGGAATTATTCCTATTTTCGAGCCTGGACTTGAAGAGCTTGTTAAGAAAAATGTTACAGCCGGAAGACTCCTCTTTACTCTTGACTATGATCCTGCGATTGCCGAGTCTGATATTGTTTTCACTGCCGTAGGTACTCCACCGCTTCCAACAGGAGACGCCGATTTATCAACAGTCCTTGAAGTTGTTGAAAAAATAGGCAAACACTTAAATGGTTATACGGTTATTGCAACCAAAAGTACCGTACCAGTTGGTACATACAAAAAGGTACGCGAAATAATTGATAAGGCAAAGCCTAAAGAAGCAGAATTTGATCTTGCATCCGTTCCTGAATTCTTGCGAGAGGGAACAGCGATAGATGATACTTTAAAACCTGACCGTGTGGTAATCGGGACAGACTCTGAGAAAGCCCGCAAGTTGCTTCTTGAGCTTCACGAACCAATCAAAGGTGCACGAGTTTTGACTAATCTTCCAACAGCTGAAATGATAAAGTACGCTTCAAATTCCTTTCTCGCGACTAAAATTTCCTATGCTAATGCTGTTGCAAAACTGTCAGAGCTTATGGATGCTGACGGACTTAAGGTCATTGAGGGTATGGGACTTGACAAGCGAATAGGTAAGGACTTTTTATCTCCAGGAGCAGGCTATGGAGGAAGTTGTTTTCCAAAAGATGTTCAAGCGTTAATTGCGATAGCGCGGGAACAAGGTTATGATTTCGGGCTACTAAGGGAAGCTGAGCGTATAAATGCAGAGGCAAGGTTTGATATAGTCAAGAAGGCGGAAAAGATGTTGGGGGAGCTTGAGGGCGCAACGATTGGGGTCCTGGGGCTCGCGTTCAAACCCAATACGGACGATATGAGAGACGCTCCAAGTATAGATATAGTTCACGAACTTATAAAACGCGGGGCAATTGTTCGAGGGTATGAT
>JBGOVI010000031.1:0-8282 GCA_041478035.1 Patescibacteria group bacterium | reverse complement strand
GATAATCTTTCCAGTGGCAATTTCAATTCTTATTGTTTTCCTCGTATTTTACGGAATTCAGAATGCAATCTGGGCTGACGTTCATAGCGTAGTTCTGGCAATTCCTTTTTTAGCGGGCTTGATATATTTTTTGGAGAAAAAAAATTTTTTATTCGCAACTATTTTTTTTATTCTTGCCATTCTCTGTAAAGAAGACGTTGCACTATTTACATTTTTAATAAGCTTAATCTATTTTATCAGTTCACGGAACAAGAATTATTTGTATTACATGATAGGATCGCTTTTTTATCTTTTCTTTGTATTTTATGTTTTCTTCCCACACTTTACTAACGGATATAGATTCCAGAATAGTCAAGGGCTGCTCTCAAATATTCGGATAGATAATTTTTATAATACTGCAGATAAACGAGAGGCAATTTTTTACAGTTTTGCAAGTTTTGGATTCATACCAATCGCAGCACCATTATATCTTTTACTTGCGCTCGCTGATCTTGTTCATTATTTTATTTTAGGAAGCGATTATGTCTCATCTGCCCAAGGTTTATTTTTACACTATCGAAGTACTCTTGCGCTTTTTCTTGCCTGGCCCGCGATTATTGCAATCTCAAGATTTAAAAAACTAAACCGAACATATATTGCCATTTATCTGCTCGCCTGTACAATAATTGTTCAATATATTCTCCATCTTCCTTTAAGTTATTTAACAAAATCATGGTTCTGGCAGACACCACCAGCAGCAGCTGATATCAATCGCGCAATCAAACAAGTTCCAACAAATGCTTCAATTGCAACCCAGGTCAATATTGCGCCCCACTTGACTCATAGAGATAAAATTTATCTTCTCTGGCCAACATCTTGCGGCGAATCTTGTCAGTGGTTTCGAATTGGCGGAAAGGTCGAATACATATTGGTTGATACATCCGTTTCCTGGGACGCCCGCCATTTCTTAGAAGACCGCGAACAATTCATTGAAGGAATTAAGAATCTTGAAGAAAAGAAAGTTGTCCAAAAAATCTTTCAAAGTAATAATACTGTTTTATATAAGGTCGTTGGAAAAATCTAGGAGGAAAGTTTATAATTAAACTCATGTTAAAAGATAAAATACAGGAGGATTTGAAGGGGGCAATGAAGGCAAAAGATGCTGCGAAACTTTCGGCAATCCGAATGTTAAAGAGCGCGATTCAATATTATGAAATCCAAAAAGGCGGTGCGGGATATGAAGCGACGGACGAGGACGTTATCGACGTCATAGGAAAAGAAATTAAAAAAAGAAAAGAGTCTATCGAACTTTATAAACAAGGCGGGCGTGATGAGTCGGCCGCAAGCGAACAAAAAGAGGTCGAAGTTTTGGAGGCCTATTTGCCAGAACAAATGTCAGAGGATGAGGTTCGATCTTTAGTTCGTGAGGCAATCGAACAAACAGGAGCCAGTTCGCCTCAGGATATGGGAAAAGTCATGGGAGCCCTAATGCCAAAAGTCAAAGGCAAAGCCGACGGTACCCTTGTCTCAAGCCTCGTCCGCGAATCCCTAAGTTCTTAAATCTTACGTCCTAAATCTTAGACCTATTCCTCTTGCCCCATTCGTACCAAAGGACTAACAGTGGCGAAGCGTTGAAGATTGAGGAATAAGTTCCGGAGATGATTCCGATCAGAAGTGCTATGACAAACCACCTTATCGACTCGCCTCCGAACAACAATAGCGCGAACAAAACAATTAGAACAGTAAGTGATGTATTGAGTGATCGATTTAATGTCTCGAGGAGCGAATTGTTAACAACTTCTTCAAACGGCAGGCTGAAATTTTTTCCAAGGTTTTCTCGAATGCGGTCGAATACAACAATTGTATCATGAACTGAAAATCCCATGACTGTTAACAATGCTGTGATAAACAATGAATCGACCTCGACATTGAAAAATCGCCCGAGGATTGAAAATATTCCGACAACTACCAAAACATCATGAAGGAGTGCTATTATTGCACAGACTCCGAATTTCCACGACGCAACGGGTTTTGAAACTTTTCGGAATGCAAATGCAATGTATAAAGTAATTGCGATAGATGCAATAATAACTGCCTTAAACGCGTTCACTTCTGTCTCACGTCCAA
Source organism: Patescibacteria group bacterium (assembly GCA_041478035.1). Lineage (GTDB taxonomy): Bacteria > Patescibacteriota > Microgenomatia > Levybacterales > GWA1-39-11 > GWA1-39-11. The sequence continues at coordinate 6,176 of JBGOVI010000031.1, read as the reverse complement.
TTGACGGCCCAACCGTTTGAAAACTTTTTTCTTTTAGTTTTGAATCTTCTTTTTTCAGACCGGCTTCAATCTTATTCTTTATCGATTGTTCGGTTGGATCGGTTTTTATTAAAACATCACTCCCGGAGATCGTAACCGAGTGAACTCTTACTTTTTCTTTTGTTAAAAGTTGTTCCACTTTTGTTTTACTCGGATTCGTCATTGAAAGGTCAAGAATCGAGCCGCCTGTAAAGTCGATTGCGGGTTTGAGGCCGAACAATAAAAGAGATATCAACCCCGGCACAATAACAATTGCCGAAATTAAAAAGAATAAATTTTTACGGCTGATTATATTCATAGTTCGTGTACAAATAATTTTAACAAATTGCGAGTTACGACAATTGCCGAAAACATGGAAACCATAATTCCTATTCCGAGCGCAAGCGCAAACCCTCGAATGCTACCCGTCCCAAAATAGAACAAAATAAAAGTAGTTATCAGACTTGAAATATTTGAGTCGCGAATTGATGGCCAAGCGCGCGAGAATCCAAGTCTCGTTGCAACGTTTCGAGGTTTTCCCGCACGCAGTTCTTCGCGCATGCGTTCAAATATCAAAATATTTGCGTCAACCGCCATTCCGATTGAAAGAATGAGTCCCGCAATTCCGGCCAAAGTCAGAGTCACAGGAATTGCTTTGAAAATAAATAGGACAATTATCGTGTATATTGCAAGTGCCGCGCCCGCAACAATACCTTCTTTTTTGTAAAGAAAGATCATAAATACGACAACTGAAGCAAATCCGATAATTCCCCCAACTAAACTTTTTTTCAACGATTCTATCCCAAGAGATGGCCCAACCGTCGTTTGTCCAAGTAGCTTGAGGGGCGCAGGAAGCGCACCTGCGTTAAGTTGTATCGCAAGACTTTTAGCCTGCGTTAGCGTAAAGTTTCCTGAAATTATGGCATTCCCCGCTAAAATTGCCTGCTGTACAACCGGCGCTGAAATAACTACGTTATCAAGCACTATTGCCACGGGCTTTCCGATATTCCTCTGCGTTATGTCGGAAAAATATTTTGAACCCGCCGAACTAAAATTCAACTGAACTTGCGGGGTCCCGTTTTGCGAACCGAACACGACTTGTGCTTTTTGCAAATCCTTTCCGGTAAGTCTCGTTGCGATTGGCCTGTTTTGGTAGACATTCGTAATTCCAAGGGGAAGAAAATAGGCATCGGCTGTGGCAAGTTTCTCCCTTCCTTCTTCCCAAAATGAAAGCTGGGCCGTTGCGCCTATTAAATTTAGCGCCTGATCAACATTCGTTGCTCCGGGAAGCTCGATAACCAGTCTGTAATCATTCCCAAGCTTGAGCGACTGGATTGATGGTTCTGAAACCCCGAAAAAATTTATTCTTCTCTCAATTATGGTTCTTGCTCCTTCAAATGCATCAGTTTGCTGAATCTTTGGCACTCCCTTCATATCCACCCTGTAGGTTAGACTTGTTCCTCCTTGGAGATCAAGGCCCAGCCTGTATGATAAGTCGCGTGACAACAAAGAGCGAGGAATTGGGATATCTAAAAAAAGTAATATAAGCGACACTAAAATAAGACCTAAAACGAAAACCTTGGGATTTTTCATAAAACTCAAGCTAGGAGTTGTTCTTCATCTCCTATTAGCATAACACGAGATCCATAGATTATTGAGGTTATAAACGGATCCCGTCGCCTTTTGCGAAATAAAAATTCCTCCTCGGACATGACTGTGTAATTTACTTCATGCTTTCTTTTTTCCTCCTCAGCGCGAACAATTACTGCGAGCTCCTGAACAACAACTGTTCCAACCACAAGTAAATCAACGTCCTCCGGGTTTTCGCGTATCCCGCGCGCGAATTTGCCTGACAACATGGCAAATTTTATCTTTCCAAGTTTTACTCTGTTTTTAATAATATCGCCCCCGAGACCCCTTGTCTTTGAATTTATGCGCAAGATGTCAAAGTAAAATGGATAACCTTTGTCTAAATAGTAATAAACGCGGTTTGCCCGAGGCTCGCGTGTTAAAATTCCCTTTTTCTCAAGAAATATTAGCTCGCGGCGAACTGCGTTTATCTCTTCCGCGACTCGGCGGACGACCTCTCTGACATGAAACATCTCGGAAGGATTATCCAAAAAAAGCGAAAGGACTTTGGTCCGCGTTTTTGAAGTAATAAGATCAGAAAACATAAAAAATTTGTTCGAGGTAATTATATACCCTAAAAATCTATTTGACAATAACCGGAGTGCCTATTCCTAAAATCTCAAACCAAATGTGTCCACGGTCGAATTTTATTTCTTGACCATTTGCGTCTTTTATTATGGTCCTTGAAGTTCTATTTTTCTTGCTCCATGTACCATTTTGTTCTTGCCCATCCATAAATATTAATGCTTTTCCCGTTCCTTTTGTCCCGTAAAGCATATGAAGATTTCCCTCATATCCGTCAAACGCGCGGCTTTCTCGCATGAATAAAACTACGATATTTTTGGCTGAAAGCTGCTTTCCATTGTCTTTATCTGTTTGAATCTTTCCGCCGTTAGTCCGCATATAAAAGTTGGTTACCGGATCATAATCCCATTTTACGGCGTAATCGTTATAACCCTGCCAGAAAGAAAAACTGATTGTTTGAACTGTTGGCCTTTTGCTTGATGAAGCATCATCTTTAAACTGATATTTGACAAAATCCGAATCCCACTTTTTGCCGTCGCGATCAACATTTGTCAGCTTTCTCTTCTCAGCCACGTCCCAAAGCTTTTGAGTCGTTGTATACATTGTGTGCTCTGTTGCAACCTCGTGTCCTAATCTTTCATAATCACGCCAAAATGTAGGAAATCCGATTGAGAATTGATTTAAATCATTATAAGATTGCCATCCATAATCATTTATCTGCCCCAAGGCATCAGCTGGCCCAGAAGTATTTGCGCCGCCTACGTGAGCATACAACGGATAATCGCCGTACTCTGAAATGAAGTCAAGAAAGTAAGTACGAGCGGATCTCACAGGTCCAAGAATTCCCGCATCCTGACAATAAAATACGTTTAGAAAACGGGTGATACCGCCTTCGGCAACGGCCTCGTATGTTACATCAGCAAAAGTCATTCCGGACTGAGGGCGGGCATCTAGATGGTTTTCTATCATAACTCCCAAGGGTCGGTGTTTTTCCCACCAATCCCGCTGAAGCTTTGAATATTTGACTCCGTTTAATGGACACTCCTGAGTTTTGGGTAACGTATCATCGAACGCGACCCTTTGATCTGCGCCAACCTTTGGCTGAGCAAGAGGAGTCGCGATGTTGCCCCCTCTACTGCCGAATTGTGAGAAAACAAAAAATGACACAACCGCACTCACAATGTATATTACAACTGCAATAACTAAATTTTTAGTTTTTGTATCCATTTTATTGCTCTGCCAGATGTTTTGCACCTTTTAATGCTTTTTCCTCATCTTCTGATAGGCCGTATTCAACGCCTTTTCCGTGAGACACATTTTTTGCATACCATCTGGTTCCTGTTCTTGTATGAAGACTTGAGATTACAACTCCTGTGTCCTGTCCATCAACAAGCGCCAGAATAAAACTTTGATCTCCCCCCGTATCTTTAAACGGGTTAAAACGCACAACGCCTATTTTTTGTATATGCGCTTGACCGTCCTGATTTAGTTTATCATATGCCGCGATAAGGCGGTCAAGGGCTTTTTTATTATTCTCTTCACGAGTTATGACGTCGTCAAGAAGTGACACAATTGAGTCTTTTTTACCATTTTTGGCGAGTTTTACGTACATCAAATAGAACCGGAAAAATAGGAACGTCAAAATCAAAAACCACACGAAATATAAGGCAAAAATGATAAAGTCGGGGGTCAAGTTCATAGGGTGAAATAATTTTTACATCTTGACAGGCACGTTGTCAATATGATACTTTTTCACTCATCACATAAGCACGCTCAATTTATGAGTAAGAAAAGAAGGACTAGAAAAGAAAAAATGGCAGCGGTCGCAAGACACGACTTTGGAAGCATCTTGGTTGCCCCCCAGGTGAATGCAATAAAGATAGAAACTCCAATTGCGCAAGTATTAAAAACGCAAACACGCATAAATGTCGGCTCCTACGCTTATGTCGCCAGTGATATTCGCAATACTCTCACAATCACTTTAATTCTTGTTGCGGCAAACATAGCAATTTTTGCTTTCTTGAAACTCAAGCTAATTAATTTGTTTGGAATTGTATTCTAATGAAAGGGGGTGAATCTATTATATGTCAACAATGTATTGTGTAAAATGTCGCGCAAAAAGAGAAGACGCAGATGCTGTGAGAGTTACCATGAAAAATGGAAAACCAGCTATGAAAGGGAAATGCCCGGTTTGTGGAACAGCAATGTTCAAAATTGGATCGGCTTAATTCTCTTTTGCAAACGAGAAAACCCGATATCAGTATATCTTAAAAATAAAGTATACTCTTATCGGGTTTTTGCTTTGCCCGACGAAGCCTTGGCGAAGTCGGGCTTTTATTCAATGAGATTTTTTTCCTTTAGGTCGTCGAAGATTAAATGATCAACGGCTGAAGTTTCTTTTTTTCGGCTATACGGAAAATAATCATACCGATCGATTTCATTTGCAGGATTGAGTTTGCCCTTAAACTCAGCAGTATAGCAGGTCATTTGAACAATAACTCCTTCCGGTTTTCCATGTGCTTGCGCCTTGAAAGTTCCATAATAAACAATCGTCGATGGAATTATATCAATATTCAACTCTTCTTTTAGTTCGCGAATTAATGTTTCTTTGTCGTTTTCTCCCTCTTCCCGCTTTCCCCCCGGCTGGTACCAAACATCCTTTCCTTTCGAAAGAGTCACCAAAACCTTTTTGTCTTTTATATGAATAAATGCAATTTTATCGATTATGGTCATTTTTCAAATCCGATCTTTTTACCTTTTATATCAAACGAGACGCTTTTGAAATAATTGAAAAATCCTTCGCGGCCAAGAACCGGAATTTTTACATTTTCACCGAAATAGATAACAGTATCAATCATTTTTATACCACAGTCGATCATTACTCTATTACCATAGACTGTAAACGAGTATTCGTTTACAGTCGTTGATTTATATTTCATACCCTTTTTGTAATCCAAACCAATTTCAGCAGCAAATTCTTCTGGGAAAACATTGTGATCTGATCCCGAATCAACAAGCGCCTTTATTAAATTTTGACTTATGCGTTTCTTATTTATTAATTTAACGAACAGATATGGACGGTAAATATAATCCCATTTTCGTGTTGCTTGATTGAAGTGAAATTCGGGTTCAAAATCAATTTTTTGCATTAAGGTTATGAGGTAATGAACGCATCAAAAGGCGGAATAAACATGACAATCGCATCTTCTATTTTTTTCTTTTTTGCTTCTTTTTGCAATTTCCCTAGATCTTTATTTGCCAAGATTACTTTGGAGTATTTTCTATTTGTTAATACCCACTCGTTCTCGTGCTTTTTAAACGCTTTATTTATAGTCATATATCTATTATATCATGACTCTACAAGAATGCGGCTTGGGTTTTTTTTGGCGTTATTTACCTTTGTAGTGTACTAATTTATAGACCTTGAGGACTGAGACTTGCCATTCATCGGTAATTTTTGCTCTTCCGAATCCTGCAACTTCCCATAACGAATCCCCTTCCGGATGACACGGATTTTCCTCACAGACTACGAATAATTGGTCTGTGGCGCTTCGTCTCATTGGGTCGATTTGGAAATTTTGTAATTGGACCGGCGGTTTTCCGTCAATCTCAAATATGTAACGGTACGCATGGTCTGAATTTCCTCCAGTTATAAGCGCGAAATTATATGGTTTTCCACCGGCCTTATCGAGTATAAATTCTGAAATCATCTTAACTTGACGATATTGCCTGTTTGGCGCAAAGTGCAAAGGATCTCCTTTCAGGTTTATATAAATAAGAAAACACAAAATACCAATGACTACCCCTTTCAAAAGCCAATTTTTTTTCCATAAGTTCGCGAACAAGTTTCCTATAATCAAAAAGGGCGCGGGAAACATAAAACCAAAATAATAATCGTAAATTGCTTTTTTGTATAGGCCGAAAAATAGTATGCCGAGTCCAATCCACAGCAAAATTAAAAGGTGCGAGGTTATTGTCTTTTCCCGATTTTTTAATTTTTGAAG